>NZ_JBIDCW010000011.1:0-230612 GCF_043204795.1 Streptomyces sp. NPDC047706
TGCCGACCCTGGTCGACCTCGGCTACGAGAACGCCGGCGACGGCTTCCGCCACCCGCACAAGAAGCCCGCCGGAGGCGAGCTGACCGAGGAGCAACAGACGTACAACAGGGTCATCCGCGGCATCCACGGCGTCTGTGAGCGCGCCAACTCCCTGCTCAAGACGACCTTCAAGGCCCTGCGCAGGGTCAGCCTCGACCCCAGCCGCATCACGAAGATCGCCGCCGCAGCCCTCGTCCTGCTCCAACTCGAATACGACCGCACCATCTGACGATCACACACCGTCATGATCCATTACTGGGAAAGGCTCACTGAGTCCGCGGCCCACCGCAACGTTGAGGCGGGAGTACTGGTGAGCGGTGGTGAAGCACCAAGACGGGCGGCAGAGCACGTTGTGGAGCTGCAACGTCTGGGCATGCTGGAGCCGCTCTGGCGATGATGCAGGTGAGTCGCCGTGCCGGTTACTGATAGGGACAGCTCACAGGCATTTCCCCTTCAGCATTGGTCGGTGTGAGCCCTGAAACACCTGAGGACAGCTGACCGAAGAAGCGAGTCGTTGTACTCTCCGGAGAACGCCTTTGACCTGCAAGTGGCAGGCAGGGAGCAGACAAACCGGGAGTTTCTCCGTGTTTCGCACCATGCTCAAATCCAAG
This sequence comes from Streptomyces sp. NPDC047706, assembly GCF_043204795.1. NCBI lineage: Bacteria > Bacillati > Actinomycetota > Actinomycetes > Kitasatosporales > Streptomycetaceae > Streptomyces > Streptomyces sp. NPDC047706. The sequence goes on from NZ_JBIDCW010000011.1 coordinate 652, forward strand.
ATCCACCGAGCCACCGTCACCCAGGCCGACCTGCACTACGTTGGCTCGGTGACCATCGACGCCGAACTGATGGACACCGCCGATCTGCTGCCCGGTGAGCTCGTGCACATCGTGGACGTCACCAACGGCGCCCGGCTGGAGACGTACGTCATCGAGGGTGAGCGCGGCTCGGGTGTCGTCGGGATCAACGGGGCGGCCGCCCACCTGGTCCACCCCGGGGATCTTGTGATCATCATCAGTTACGCTCAGGTGACGGACTCCGAGGCACGGGCGCTCGAGCCTCGCGTCGTCCACGTGGACGGGGACAACCGGATCGTGCGCCTGGCCGCCGACCCGGGAGAGCCCGTGCCGGGCTCCGGCCAGGAACGCAGCCCGCAGGCCGTCAGGGTGTGAACCGTCGAGGAGGAGTGCCCCATGAGCGAGACCGAGATCCGCGACGACCGGGCGGCCGGCCGCCTGGAGGCCCTCGCCGACGGCGAAGTCGTCGGCCGCATCGAGTACTTCGTGCTGGAGGCCCCGCGGCGCGCACTCGTGCCGGTGCACACCATCGTCGAACCGGCCCACGAGGGCAAGGGCATCGCGGGTTCCCTGGCGCGTGAGCTGTACGCCACCGCCGCACGTGAGGGTGTCCCCGTCGCCCCGCTCTGCCCGTACGTCAGCAAGTGGGCCGAACGCCACCCGGACGAGGCGCCCGCGGCCGGCCCCGAGTTGCTGGACGCCGCGAAGGAGTGGCTGGTCGCGCACCCCGGACGTTTCTGAGCGTGCTGGCGCTGCTGCACACCTCGCCCCTCCACGTCCCGGTCTTCGACGCCCTGCGCGACGAGGACCACCCGGGCCTGGAGCTGCGGCACGTCGTCCGCGAGGACCTGCTGACCCGTGCCGGGCACGAGGGGCCCGAGGCGGTCGCCGGAGACGTACGGGCCGTACTGGACCGGGCCGTCGCCGACGGCGCCCGTGCCGTGCTGTGCACCTGTTCGAGCGTCGGCGGCGTCGCTGAGGCGGCCGCCGCCGACGCCGGGGTGCCGGTACTGCGTGTGGACCGTCCGATGGCGGCCGCCGCGGTGGCCGTCGGACCCCGGATCGTCGTCCTCGCCACGGTCGCGAGCACGCTCGGCCCCACCGTGGCGCTGGTCGAGGAGGAGGCCCGCCGCGCGGGCCGCCCCGTCGCGGTGCGCACCCTGCTGGTCGAGGACGCCTGGGAGTGCTTCACCGCCGGCGACACCCGGGAGTACGCCCGCCTGGTGGCCAGGGCGGCCGACGAGGTCACCGGCGCCGACGTGATCGTTCTCGCCCAGGCCTCCATGACTCCCGCCCGGGGGCTGACGTCGGCCACCGCCCCGGTGCTGTCCAGCCCCCGGCCGGGACTGGCGGCGGGGGCGCGTGCGGCCGGCGCGGCGGCCGGCGGGGAGCCCAACCGGGCCACGAAGTGACTCCAGGGGGTGACTGGTGGCGGGGGTGCCGGGTACGCGGGGGAGTAGTCCAGAGCCGACGCCCACCGACTGGCCGGAGGACATCATGACCAGCCCGCAGCCCGAACCGGTCCCACCGCCGCCAGGCCCGCAGCCACACCCGGTGCCGCCTCCGGAACCACCGCCGGCTCCGCCACCGCCACCGCCACCGCCTCCGGCACCGGAGCCACCGCCGTCCCCGCACCCGCATCCGGCCCCGGACCCGAGCCCGTCCCCGATTCCCCCCGGCCCTGAACCCGTCCCGTCTCCTGAACCAGGCCCGCCCTTGACCTGAACGAAGACGGTGGGTGACGCGGGAAGCGCCGCCCACCGCCGTGCCGCGGGCGACGCAGGAGGCGCCGCCCACCAGCCGTGCCGCGGCCTGACCGCCTGGAGCCCGGAAGGGAGACCTAGGGCGGGCACCTTCAGGCGGAAACTTCCGAGCGGTCCCCGCCCCACAGCGTGTGGAACGCCCCGTCCCGGTCGGTACGCCGGTACGTGTGCGCCCCGAAGAAGTCCCGCTGCCCCTGCGTGAGCGCGGCGGGCAACCGCTCGGCACGCAGCGCGTCGTAGTACGCCAGCGCCGCCGCGAACCCCGGCGTCGGCACGCCCTGCCGCGTCGCGGCGATCAGCACCTCGCGCCAGTCGTCCTGCGCCTCGGCGATCTCCCGTGCGAACGTCTCGTCGGACAGCAGGCTCGGCAGGTCCGCCCGGGCGTCGTACGCGGCGCGGATCCGGTCCAGGAAGGCCGCGCGGATGATGCAGCCGCCCCGCCAGATCGAGGCGACCTGCCCGAGGTCGATGTCCCAGTCGTACTCCTCGCTGCCCGCGGCGATCTCGTGGAAGCCCTGGGTGTACGACACGATCTTCGACGCGTACAGCGCCTGCTCGACCCGGTCCGCGAACGCCCCGGCCTCGGCCTTGTCCAGGGGAGCCGCCTTCGGGCCCGCCAGCCCCCGCGAGGCCTCCCGCAGCGCCGCGTGCCCGGACAGCGAGCGCGCGAAGACCGCCTCCGCGATCCCGGAGACCGGAACGCCGAGGTCCAGCGCGATCTGGACGGTCCAGCGGCCGGTGCCCTTCTGCTCCGCCTGGTCCACCACCACGTCCACGAACGGCTTGCCCGTCGCCTCGTCCACATGGGAGAGCACCTCGGCGGTGATCTCGATCAGGTAGGAGTCCAGCCGCCCCGTGTTCCAGGTGCGGAAGATCTCCGCGATCTCCGCGGGGGAGTACCCGGCGACATCGCGCAGCAGCTGGTACGCCTCGCCGATCAGCTGCATGTCGGCGTACTCGATGCCGTTGTGCACCATCTTCACGAAGTGCCCGGCGCCGTCCGGACCCACGTGGGTCACACAGGGCGCCCCGTCGTCCGCCTTTGCCGAGATCTTCTCCAGCATCGGGCCGAGCGACCCGTAGGACTCCTTCGAGCCGCCGGGCATGATGCTCGGGCCGTGCAGGGCGCCCTCCTCGCCGCCGGAGATGCCGGTGCCGACGAAGTGGATGCCGTGCTCGCGCAGCTCGCGCTCCCGGCGCCGGGTGTCCGCGAAGTGCGCGTTGCCGCCGTCGATGATCATGTCGCCGGGCTCCAGCAGCGGGGCGAACTCCTGGATGACCGCGTCCGTCGGCTCACCGGCCTTGACCATGATGACCAGGCGGCGTGGACGCTCCAGTGCCGCGACGAAGTCCTTGGCGGTCTCGGCCGCGACGAAGTCGCCCTCGCTGCCGAACTCCTCCACCAGCGCGTGTGTCCGCGACGCCGTCCGGTTGTGCACCGCGACCGTGTAGCCGTTGCGGGCGAAGTTGCGGGCGAGGTTGCGGCCCATGACCGCGAGACCCGTGACGCCGATCTGGGCTGAAGTGCTCATCGGTAACTCCTAGTGACCTGGTTATGGTGCTGCCGGTCGTGCACGCCAGTATGGCCACCACCATCCTGACGTGCAGATCCTCCGTCCGCACCGGCGGGTCGGCCGACGCCGCGCAGGCACATACGCGCGATGGCCCGTGCCGCACTCAACCGACGCGCGCCCCCGCGCGCCGCACAGCCGGCCGTGCGCGGTGCACGTCCGTCGCACGGGTCGCACAACGACAGCCCGATCCCGGCCATTCGAAGCTCCAGGCGGCCGATTGCCGTCTTGTCATGGCCTGTTCGCGGCGCATACTTTTGGCCCTTCTGACGCTTGTCGAGGGGGCTCCCCATGGCCGTACGCGGCCGGCACCGCCGGTATCAGCCGAACAGGATCAACCGCGCCTCGCTCACCGTCACGGCGGGCGGCGCCGGCATGGCCCTCCCGTTCGTCGGCACCGGTGCCGCTCACGCGGCCGACGTGGCCACCTGGGACAAGGTGGCCGCCTGCGAGTCGACCGGCGACTGGAACATCAACAGCGGCAACGGGTACTACGGCGGACTGCAGTTCAGCCAGTCCACCTGGGAGGCCTACGGCGGCACGGCGTACGCGGCACGCGCGGATCTGGCCACCAAGGAACGGCAGATCGCGGTCGCGGAGAAGGTCCTGGACGGGCAGGGGCCCGGCGCCTGGCCGGTGTGCTCGCAGCGCGCCGGGCTGACGCGGGGCGGTGAGAGACCCGACATCGGACCCGCCGGCGGCGCGCCACGTACCCCGAAGTCCGCGGCGGCGGACGTCCAGCCGCAGACCCCACCCCAGTCGCGTGCCGGTACCGCCGAGATGTACACCGTCGTCCGCGGCGACACGCTCTCCACCATCGCCGACGAGCGGGACGTCCATGGCGGCTGGCAGCGCCTGTACGCCGGCAACCGCCCGACCATCGGGGCCGATCCCGACCTGATCCTGCCGGGCCAGCGGCTGAACCTGCGGGCCGAGGCCACGGCCGCCCCCGCCGCCCCGCGCACGACCCGGAAGGCACCCAAGGCGCAGCCCAAGTCCCCACCGAAGTCCGCGCCGAGAACAGCGCCGCAAAGGTCCGCCTCCGACGACGGCGGCACCGGCCGGCGTGCCGGCTCCCTGGTCGCCCCGGTCAGCGGCCCGCTGGGCACCGCCTACCACGCGACGGGCTCCAACTGGTCCAAGGGCTACCACACAGGCGTCGACTTCCCCGCGCCCACCGGCACTTCGGTGAAGGCCGTCGGGGCGGGTCAGGTCGTCGACGCCGGGTGGGGCGGCTCCTTCGGCTACCAGGTGGTGATCCGGCACTCCGACGGCCGCTACAGCCAGTACGCGCATCTGTCGGCCATCTCCGTGCGGTCCGGGCAGTCGGTCAGCGCGGGCCAGCGCATCGGGCGGGTCGGTTCCACCGGCAACAGCACGGGCCCGCATCTGCACTTCGAGGTGCGGACCGGGCCCGGTTTCGGCTCCGACGTCGACCCGCTGGCGTACCTGCGGGCCGGGGGCGTCAGGATCTGACCCGGACGCGACTGCGGTCGAGGGCCGGGAAGGGCATGTACGGCGCGCCGTACAGGGCGTAGTACGGCGGCTTCGTGTCCGGGACCACGGCCGTCACGGAGTTGTGCGCGTCGGCGGTGCCGGCGTAGCTGCCCTCCGCGAGCGGGCTCGGCAGGAAGACACCGTCCGCCACGGCGATGGCGGCCGGCTCGCCGGTGGGGACGAGGTCCTGCTCGGGCAGCGGCGTCACGCCCTCGGCGCGCTCGACCCGCGCCGCCGTCAGCAGGATCAGCCCGCCCGCCGCCACCACGCCGCAGCCCAGCGCGAGCACCGTGCCCGTGGTGCCGTACCGGAAGGTCTCGCCGAACATGGTGATGCCGACGGCGGCCGCCACGACGGGGTTCACGACCGTCAGCGTGGCGAGCGGGGCCGCGAGTCCGGCGCCGCGGTAGGCGGCCTGGGAAAGCAGCAGACCGGCGACGGCGAGCACCCCGATGGCGGCCAGCGACGGCAGCAGCGCCGCCGTCGGCCCGCCGGTCCAGTCGACCGCGACGGACTTCGTGAAGACCGAGGACATGCCGAACGCGATGCCGGACGCGGTGGCGAGCACCATCGCGCGCACCGCCGGTTGCCGGCGGGCCGCGCGGCCCATCACCATCAGCGTGCCGACCACCCCGGTGGTCACCGCGAACACGCTCAGCTGCGCGGGCCCGTCCAGCGAGCGCGAGCCGGAGGTGCCGACCAGGGACAGCAGGCCCGCGAGTCCGGCGGTCGCCATGACGGCGCCCCGCCAGGCCGTCGACCCGGCCCTGCGTCCCACGAACAACGCCGCCATGGGCAGCGCGAACACGATGGTCAGCGCGCCCAGCGGCTGCACCACGCTCAGCGGGCCGTAGGCGAGGGCCGCCACGTGCAGCAGGCCACCCACCCCGTTCAGCGCGACCGCGGCCCACCAGCCGGGCCTGCGCAGCGGCGCGTACTGCCCGTCCGCCTCCGCCACGCGCTCCTGCACGATCGCCCCGCCCGCGTAGGCCACGGCAGAGACGAGCGACAGCAGCACGGACAGCGCGAGGGCGCTCATGGCCTGCTCCTCTGCGGGCGGCGGGGGCACCGGCCCCGGCGCGGCGATCGGTCGGATTGCATGACCAACACGATGCCCTGTCGTACTGTTCCCGTCGTCGTACCTGAGCACGCAATAGGACCTACTGCCGATGGAGTACGACCGGCCGCCCGTCATCCCCAGGGCGGGCCACCGGAGAGGGACACCCTAGGGGCCGCGCCCCTGGGGTCCTTGGTACTACTGGTCCTCGTGGACCTCGACCCCGATCTCACCGCGCTGGCACCCCTCGGTGGCTTCTTCGTCCTGCGCACGGTCGTGGCCGCCCCGCACGGCCGGGCCGGCGCACTGCCGACCCTCGGGCAGATGTACGACGGCACGGAGCGGGACGCCTGCCGGGACCCTCTGACCTTCCGTGTCCAGAAGGTGGCGACGGCCCTGCGCGCCCCGGAGGCACGGATCGCGGCCTCGGTGGCCCACCTGGGCCTCGCCGCCCGCCTCTGGTCGGCCGCCCTCGGCTGCGCCGTGCTGTACGGCAGCATCCCCGACCTCGACGCGCGGCTGCTGCGCTGGGACGCCGACGCGAGTGCCCCCGACGACCTGTGGCTCACCGAGGTGCACCCGCTGCCGGGGGACGCCGGCACCCTCGTGGACGCCGTGCTGCACGGCCACCTCGAACCCCTGGCGGCCACCCTGCGCGCCCGTCACCGGCTCGCGAAGGGACTGCTGTGGGGCAACGCCGGATCCGCGCTTGCCGGTGCCGCCCGGGAACTGGACCGCTGGGCGCGGGCGAACCGCCGTGACGACACCGCCACCCGGGCCCGGGCACTGACCGCCGAGTTGTTCCGGCATCCCCTCCTGAGCGGCACCGGCATCCTCACCGGCACCGCGTTCCGGCGCCGCAGCTGCTGTCTGTACTACCGCGTGCCCGGCGGGGGCCTGTGCGGCGACTGTTGTTTCACCCGGGCGCCCACGGCTTGACCGGGTGGCCATCCCGTGGTCTTCCGCCCGCGGCGCATCTGGGTGACCATGAAGGCAGCAGCCGCTGAGACAGGGGGTTCCGGGTGCGAGTGGGACTGCTGACCCGGGAGTACCCGCCGGACGTGTACGGCGGCGCGGGCGTCCATGTCGAGTTCCTCGCGCGGGAGTTGCGGCACCTGGTCGACCTCGACGTGCACTGCTGGGGCGAGGGCCGCAGCGAGGGCGTGGTCCGCCACCGCCCGTGGCCCACCCTCGACGGCGCCAACGACGCCCTGCGCACCTTCTCCGTGGACCTCTCCGTCGCCGCCGCCCTCCAGGGCCGCGAACTCGTCCACTCCCACACCTGGTACGCCAACCTCGCCGGCCACCTCGCCAAGCTCCTGTACGGCATCCCGCACGTGATGACCGCCCACTCCCTGGAGCCGCTGCGGCCCTGGAAGGCGGAGCAACTCGGCGGCGGATACGCCCTGTCGAGCTGGGCCGAGCGCACCGCGGCCGAGGCCGCCGACGCGGTGATCGCCGTCTCCGGGGCGATGCGCGAGGACATCCTCGCCTGCTACCCGGCGCTGGACCCGGCCCGCGTCCATGTCGTGCACAACGGCATCGACACCGAGATGTACCGGCCGGACCCGGACACCGACGTCCTGCGCCGCCTCGGTGTCGACCCGGCCCGCCCCTACGTGCTGTTCGTCGGCCGCATCACCCGGCAGAAGGGCGTGCCCCATCTGCTGCGCGCGGTCCGCGACATCGAACCGTCGGCGCAGGTCGTGCTGTGCGCGGGCACGCCCGACACCCCCGAGATCGACCAGGAGTTCCGCGAGCTGTACCGGGAGCTGAGCCGGGCCCGCGACGGCGTGCACTGGATCCGCCGCATGCTGCCCCGTCCTGAGGTGATCCAACTCCTCACGCACGCGGCCGTCTTCGTGTGCCCCTCGGTGTACGAGCCGCTGGGCATCGTCAACCTCGAGGCGATGGCCTGCGGCACCGCCGTGGTGGCCTCCCAGGTCGGGGGCATCCCGGAGGTGGTCGCCGACGGCAAGACGGGCCTGCTGGTGCCCGTGGACGACGACTTCGAAGCCGGACTCGCCCGCGCTCTGGACGCGCTGCTCGCCGACCCGGAGGGTGCCCGGCGGATGGGTGAGGCGGGGCGGGAGCGCGCCGTGGGGGAGTTCGGCTGGGACACGGTCGCCCGGCGCACGGCCGGTCTTTACGCGGGAGTCCTCGATCCGCGGTAGATCCGGGGTAGTCGACAAGCAGAGCACGGCGCACAAACGGGCTAGAGGGGCGGCGGGATGCGGCGCGGTGGACCTTCGGTGCTGGGAATCGTACTGGCGGGCGGAGAAGGCAAGCGCCTGATGCCCCTGACCGCGGACCGGGCGAAACCCGCGGTGACCTTCGGCGGCACGTACCGCCTCGTCGACTTCGTCCTGTCCAACCTCGTCAACGGCGACATCCTGCGCATCTGCGTACTCACGCAGTACAAGTCGCACTCGCTGGACCGGCACATCACCACCACCTGGCGGATGTCCAGTCTGCTCGGCAACTACGTCACCCCGGTACCGGCCCAGCAGCGGCTCGGCCCGCGCTGGTACCTGGGCAGCGCGGACGCGATACTGCAGTCCCTGAACCTGATCCACGACGAACAGCCGGAGTACGTCGCGGTGTTCGGCGCCGACCACGTCTACCGCATGGACCCGCGGCAGATGCTCGCGCAGCACATCGACTCCGGCGCCGGTGTGACGGTGGCCGGCATCCGTGTGCCACGTTCGCAGTCGTCCTCCTTCGGGGTGATCACGCCGGGCTCGGACGGCAGCAGCGTCGAGCGGTTCCTGGAGAAGCCCACGGACCCGCCGGGCCTCCCGGACGATCCCGACTGCGTGCTCGCCTCGATGGGCAACTACATCTTCACCACCAAGGCCCTCGTCGAGGCCCTCCAGCGGGACGCGGAGGACCAGAACTCCGTGCACGACATGGGCGGTTCGATCCTGCCCCAGCTCACCGCGCGCGGCGAGGCCCACCTGTACGACTTCAGCGACAACCACGTGCCGGGCGAGACCATCCGCGACCAGGGCTACTGGCGCGACGTCGGCACCCTCGACGCGTACTACGACGCCCATATGGACCTCATCGCCGAGCGGCCCGCCTTCAACCTCTACAACCGCAGCTGGCCCGTCTACACCCACTCCAACCAGCTCTCGCCGGCCCGCTTCAACGCCGGCGGCATCGCCGGCGAGTCGATCGTCAGCGCCGGCTGCCTGATCCGGGGGCAGGTCACCCGGTCCGTGCTCTCGCCGGGGGTGGTGGTCGACCCGGGGGCGGTCGTGCAGGGCTCGGTGCTGCACGACAACGTGCACGTGGGGCGGGGCGCGGTGGTGCGGGGCGCGGTGCTGGACAAGAACGTCGAGGTGCCCCCGGGCGCGACCGTAGGGGTCAACCCGGAGCGGGACGCCGAGCTGTACACGGTGTCCAAGGGCGGGGTGATCGCGTTGGGGAAGGGACAGCGGGTGCCGTGAGGACGTGAGGGAGGGCGGGTCGATTGCTTGTTCGGCCTCGTGCTCCGGGCGGGGTGACCGGTTGCGGCGCGCGGACGTCTCGTGTGGCGCGCGCGGTGTCTTCGTGTGACGCTCCCTACATCTCCGAGCTGCCCCTGCCCCTCCTTCGCGACCTTTTACGTCACATGTGTCCCGTGAGTCCCCCGCCTCGTCTCGGGCAGTCGGACTTAATCTGTTGTTAACTGTGCGTAGCCTGATCGTACTTGACCGTAATCGCGCGTGGGCGATTGACTGCTGGCCCACCCGTCGTCGACGCGAGGCACTTCATTGACTTCTGACGACCTGCTCGCCCCCCTCGACCTGGCGTTCTGGAACATCGAGTCCGACCGGCACCCCATGCACCTCGGGGCGCTGGGCGTGTTCACCTCCCACTCGCCCGCCGCGGGTGCCCATGCCGCCGACCTGCTCGCCGCGCGCGCCGCCGCCGTGCCCGGGCTGCGGATGCGGATCCGCAACGTATGGCGGCCGCCGGCCCTGCGGCGCCCGCTCGCCTTCGGCGGTGCGGCACGGGAGCCCGCGCCGCACTTCGACCCGCTGGACCACGTCCGGCTGCATGCCCCGACGGCCGATTTCCACGCGGTGGCGGGGCGGCTGATGGAGCGTCCGCTGGAGCGCGGCCGGCCGCCGTGGGAGGCACACGTGCTGCCCGGGGCGGACGGTGTGTCCTTCGCCGTGCTCTTCAAGTTCCACCACGCCCTCGCCGACGGTCTGCGCGCGCTGACCCTGGCGGCGGCGATCCTGGACCCCACGGATCTGCACACGTCCCGTCCCCGCCCGGCTCAGCCGCCCCGCCGCCTGCTGCCCGACGCGCGCAGACTGCCCGACGTCGTGCGCGGCACCCTGTCCGACGTGTGCCGCGCCCTCGACATCGGCGCCTCCGTCGCGCTGTCCACCCTCGCCGTGCGCTCCTCGCCCGCGCTCAGCTGCGAGGCCTCCGGGACCCGCCGCACCGCCGGAGTGGTCCTCGACCTCGACGACGTGCACCGCATCCGCAAGGCCGCCGGCGGCACCGTCAACGACGTCCTGATCGCCGTCGTCGCGGGCGCCCTGCGCCGCTGGCTCGACGAACGCGGCGACGGCAGCGACGGCGTCGCTCCCCGCGCCCTGATCCCGGTCTCCAAGCGCCGCCCGCGCACCGCACACCCGCAGGGCAACCGGCTGTCGGGGTACTTGATACGGCTTCCGGTCGACGACCCCGACCCGCGCGGCCGCCTCGAGACGGTCCGCACGGCCATGGACCGCAACAAGGACGCCGGCCCCAACCGGGGCGCGGGCGCGGTCGCGCTGCTCGCCGACCACGTCCCGGCGCTCGGCCACCGTCTCGGCGGACCCCTGGTCAGCCAGGCGGCGCGGCTCTGGTTCGACATCCTCGTCACCAGCGTGCCGCTGCCCGGCCTCGGCCTGAAGCTGGGCGGCAACCCGCTCACGGAGGTGTTTCCCTTCGCGCCGCTGGCCGCCGGGCAGTCCCTCGCCGTCGCCGTCTCGACATACCGGGGCCAGGTCCACTACGGGCTGGTCGCCGACGCGACGGCCGTACCGGACCTGGACCGGTTCGCCCAGGCGGTGGCAGACGAGCTGGAGACGCTGATCAAGGCCTGTGCGCCGTGATCATGACGGGTTTGGCGGTGCGGCCCGGCGCTCCGTAAAATCTGCCGTTCGAATGCGGTGGCGACCGGAGCGCCGCGACGGCAGACCAGGAAACGGCAGCGGCGATGACGGTGACAGAGGACGGCTCGGCGATCACGGACGAGATCGTGTACGGGCCGGGCATCGACCCGGAGCGGCTCGCCGTCTGCCTGAGCGTGCTGGAGGAGCTCGACAAGCTGGAGGTCGACCACCCCGACGCGATCGCCGTGCGCCGGGCCACCGCCGGCATCTACCGGACCGTCAAGCAACGCCGCCGCCAGGAGCGCCGGGCCGCCAAGACCGCCCACGACAAGGCGGTCACGGAGGCCACGGCGACCGGCTCCGCCGAGCGGATCGACGACGAGACGGAGGGCCTGCTGCCGTCGTCACGCACCGAGGAGGGCAGGATCGCGGGGATACTCCAGCGCCCGCGCTCCTGCTACACCTGCAAGACCCGGTACGTCGAGGTCGACTACTTCTACCACCAGCTCTGTCCAGGCTGCGCCGGCCTGAACCGCGCCAAGCGTGACGTCCGCGCCGACCTCACCGGCAAGCGCGCCCTGCTCACCGGCGGCCGCGCCAAGATCGGCATGTACATCGCGCTGCGGCTGCTGCGCGACGGCGCGCACACGACGATCACCACCCGCTTCCCCAAGGACGCCATCCGCCGCTTCAAGGCGATGGACGATGCGGGGGAGTGGATGCACCGCCTGGAGGTCGTCGGCATCGACCTGCGCGACCCGGCACAGGCCGTCGCCCTGGCCGACCGGGTCGCCGAGGCGGGCCCCCTCGACATCCTGATCAACAACGCGACCCAGACCGTGCGCCGCCTGCCCTCCGCCTACGCCGCGCTGGTCGACGGAGAGAGCGCCCCGCTGCCCGCCGGTGAGCTCCCCGCCCACCATGTCATCGGCGCCTTCAACTCCGGCGCGGTCGACGGCATCGCCGCGCTGCCCGTCGGTATCAGCGCCCTCGACGCCCAGAAGGTCGCCGACCTCGCCCTGGTCGCGGGCAACGCCAGCGTGGAGCGGCACCTGGCCGGCACCGCCATCGACGCGGGCGGGCTCGTCCCCGACGTCGTGGAGACCAACACCTGGGTGCAGACCATCGAGCAGATCTCCCCGGTGGAGCTCCTGGAGACCCAGCTCTGCAACTACACGGCGCCGTTCATCCTGATCAGCAAGCTCCGGTCGGCCATGGCCGACGCCGCGAAGAAGGCGGCGAGCGGACGCGCGTACGTGGTGAACGTCTCCGCGATGGAGGGCGTCTTCGGCCGTGGCTACAAGGGGGCGGGCCACCCGAACACCAACGCCGCCAAGGCCGCGATGAACATGGTGACGCGCACCAGCGCCCAGGAGATGTTCCAGTCCGACGGCATCCTGATGACCTCGGTCGACACCGGCTGGATCACCGACGAACGCCCCCACTACGACAAGCTGCGCCTCGCCGAGGCAGGCTTCCACGCCCCGCTCGACCTCGTCGACGGCGCGGCCCGCGTCTACGACCCGGTCGTGCGCGGTGAGGCGGGCGAGGATCTGTACGGCGTCTTCCTCAAGGACTACGCGCCCGGCAAGTGGTGAGGGGCGCGCCGTCCGGTCAGTAGTCGCGGGTGTTCTCGACCAGGTCCATCCAGGCGATGCCCATGAGCAGGGCGGCCACGCCGACCAGCAGGGCACTCAGCGCCAGGGCGAAGTACAGGACGGTTCGGGACAGGCCCCCGAGATCCGGGGTGCGCCGGGGGCGCGGGGGCGGCGTGACGTCGCTCATGCGGGTCACCTTCCTCACGGCACCTTGCCGAAGCGACCCGGCCCCACAGCCGGGACACACCGCCCGACAGGCTCCACCTCCATGATCCCACCGGCCACCGCACGCCGCCTGCCGTGTCCACCGGGAAGCTGAGCCCCGCGCCCGCCGCCCGGCGCCGAGCCGACGGCGGCTCGGCCACGCCGGTGCGCGGTACCCGTGCACGGCAGGTGGCGACGCCCTTGCTCCGGTCACCGGCGTGATGATCGGCGAAGGGCCGCGCGCCGCTCATCGGGCGGCCGTGGGGTAGGTGGCCTGTCGTGTCCGCGGTGGCCGGGGCCCCGCCTGCCGCTTGCCGTCGGTGGACGGCGCCCATCGGCACCCGTCGCTCGCGGTCGGTGGACGGCACGCGAGCGTCGGGTCAACCTCGGCCGGCGCGATCAGGCGGCACCCCAGCCGGCCCCCGTGCCTCGGTCAGTCCACCGCGCCGAGTCGCGAGTTTCGGGACGCGACCAGTTCCAGGACCGTTCGCCAGTCCTCCATCACGCCCGCGTCCAGGCCTACGACCTTGCCCGCGTCGTCGGCCTGGCGCAGGGTTACGGCGTCCTCGGCGAGGGGGTCCCCGGCGAATGCGGCGGCCTCGGCCGGGCTCATGGTGCCGCCCTGCCGGGTCAGGGTCAGCGCGCTCTGCGGGGACGGGCCGCGTTCGGGGGAGACCGCGGCGAGGTAGCGCTTGGCCGGGACATGCAGGCGTACCAGACGGGCGACCCGTTCGCCGAGCAGGGGCCGGACGGCGTCCGCCGCGTGGTCCGCGTGCCCCGCGTCGTCGCCGGGCCGCAGCAGATGGCCGATGTCGTGCACCAGGCCCGCGACCTGGAGCTCCTTGTCGGCGGGGCGGCTTCGGCGCAGCAGCGCGGCCGTCTGCAGCGCGTGGTCGTGCAGGTCGACCGGGTCGCCGGTGCGGTCCGGGGTGTCCCAGGCGCCGCGGCAGGCGTGCAGCAGATCCATCAGCTCTTCGACACTGCGCAGTTCCATATGCGTCAGTCCTCCCGCCGGTCAAGCCTCTGCCGTGCGTCAGCAGATCATGGCCGGCTTGCGAACCGGCCAACGGGACTTGAACTGCGCGACGCCACGAGGGCCGTCGATCGCGGGCCTGTTCGCCCGAGTAGGCCGGTCGGGTGAGTCACTATGGGTCCATTTCGTTATAAAAGGCAGCGAAATTCGCCTGATCGAGCACGGGATGACGCGGGAACGTTACCCGCAGTTTTCAGCGCCATCGAGCGGCGCCCCGCTCATTTGGTTAATCTGGTCCGGACGGACAGCAGCAACGGGTCCCTACCCACACCCATCGTCCGTCCCGGGACAAGCCGGTGCACAAACGGCCTGCTCTCACGCGAGTTACCGACGCCACCGCGTCCAACAGCATCCATGGCAGTCCCGAACGGGCGTCGGGCAGCGGACCGCAGGCCGCCGGCGCGCCCCGAGGGTGACCCGACACATAAGGAGTGCGCGGTGACACCGGAGAAGACGAATCGCGAACAGCGCCCCAAGGAACGCACGGAGCGCGCGGGCCGCCGGCCGGGCGAGATCGGCAGCCTCGACGTGTGGGCCCGGTCCGCCCCGATCCGCCTGGCGGGCTACGAGGAGGACCTTGCCGAGCCGCACATCCTGCCCAGCGTGGACTGACGGGCAGGAGCCGTTCGCGATCGCCGACCGCATGGGCGTGCGAGACTCACGCCCATGCTGATCAGGGAAGCCACCGCCGCGGACTGGCCGCACATCTGGCCGTTCTGGCACCGCATCGTCGCCGCCGCCGAGACCTACGCCTGGGACCCGGACACCACCGAGGACGCGGCCCGAGCCCTGTGGATGAACCCGGCCAAACGCGTGTACGTCGCGCAGGACGACGACGGAACCGTCATCGGCTCCGCCTACCTCACCGCGAACTACAGCGGCCCCGCCGCCCGGATCGCCAACGCCGGCTTCATGGTCGACCCCGGCCAGGCCGGGCGCGGCATCGGCCGGGCCCTCGCCGAGCACATCCTGACCGAGGCCAAGGCCCACGGCTACCGGGCCATGGTGTTCAACGCGGTCGTGGAGACCAACCCGGCCGTACAGCTGTGGACGTCCCTCGGCTTCTCGGTCCTGGGCACGGTGCCGGACGCGTTCGACCACCCCAGGCACGGCAGGGTCGGACTCCACATCATGCACAGGACCCTCTAGCCCACGGGAGCCCCTTGCTCCCCCCGGTCCATGTGGTCCAAGGGCGCGGTCCGCCGCCACGGCCGCGCGTCTTCCAACTGACGTGCCAGCTCCAGCAGTTGCCCCTCCGTCCCCGGCCGCCCCACGAGCTGTACGGCGCAGGGCGCGCCCGACGGCAGGGTGCCGAACGGCACGGCCATCGCGGGCCAGCCGGTGAGGTTCCACGGGGGCGTCATGGGCGAGTAGCCGGTGTTGGCGGCCACGTTGCGCAGCCAGCCCCGCTCGTGCCAGGGCCCCGCCTCGGGCGAGCGGCGCGCCAGCGCGGGCGTGAGGAGCACGTCGTACTCGGCGAAGAACGGCTCCAGCCGCCGCCGTAGTGCCTCCCGGCTCGTGCCCGTGCGCACGGTCCGCAAGAACCGCCGTCCCACGGCGGCGTGCACCCGGGTGCGCCGTGCCAGCAGCCGCACGTCTAGCCCCTGGGTGTCGACGCAGGTGCCCGCGGTCCAGTGGGCGAGGGACGTGAAGCCGAGCGAGGCCGGATAGGGCGGGTCCGCGCGCCGCACCTGATGGCCGGCCTTGACGAGCAGTCCGGCGGCCTCCCGCGCGGCGGTCGTGTACGGCTTCGCGACGGTGACGCCGGCGACGGGGCTGCGCAGCGAGACGGCGACCTTCCGGGTCGCGGGTGCGGCCTGGACCGAGGCGCCGGTGCCGGCGAGGAGGGACAGCACCAGCCGGGCGTCCTCGACAGTCGTCGCGAGCGGGCCGTTCTCCGACATGCCGAACCAGTCGCCGTCGCTGATGCCGGCCGGTACCACCCCGTGGCCCGGCTTGATGGTGACGACGCCGCAGTTGGCGGCCGGGATGCGCAAGGAACCCATGCCGTCGTTGCCGAGCGCGATCGGCACCATGCCCGCCGCCACGGCTGCCGCGCTGCCACCGGAGGAGCCGCCCGCCGTACGCGTCGGGTCCCACGGGTTGCGGGCGGTGCCGTGCACCCCCTCGGTCGTACCGAAGACGCAGAGTTCCGGCACATTGGTCAGCCCCACCACGACCGCTCCGGCGGCGCGCAGCCGGGCGACGGTGACGTGGTCCTGCCCGGCCGGCACGTCCGGTGTCGCCGCCGAGCCGATCCGCATGCTCTCGCCGCGCACCGCGAGGTTGTCCTTGACGGCCACGGGCACGCCCGCGAGCGGCAGTTCGGCCAGATCGGTACGCGCCCCCACCTCGTCGGCCTCGGCGAGCGCCCGCTCGGCCCGGACGACACGGAACGCCCCGATGCGTCCGTCCAGCCGCTCGATCCGCGCCAGATGCGCGGCCACCACCTCGCGCGGCGCGACCTGCTTCTCCCGCACGGCTGCGGCGATCTCGACGGCGGTCCGTCCGACCCAATCGGTCACGGGCGCTCCTTTGTCCTGGGGCAGGATGGCGGTCTGCGCCGCCATCCTCGCAGCATGGCCCCGGCTTCCACGAGGGGCTGAACCCGCCTCCGCTGCAGGACGGCCCCACCCCGCGCGAGCCTCCGCCGTCCCGAGCCGATCCACCCGCCGCGAGCGGCTGCCCGCCCTCCGTGCGGGGCTGCTGCTCAGTCATCCCGCCGCGCGGGGCACACCGGGGGCGTACGGCCCACGGTGAACTTCGACTTCGCGCACGCGTGGTCCGGCGGGAGAGCGTGCTCGTCGACGGCGCGCTCGACGCGCCCGTGGTCCTCGACCTGTACGTGACCCGGTTGCCGATCACCGCGGACACGCTCGTCGAGCTGGCGCACCGGGCCGGCACCGGCGGGGTGAGCGTCGAACTGGCGGTGGCCACGGCCGAACCGGGCACGCCGGGATCGGCGCCCCCGTACACCTTCCTCCCCGTGGACCCCGCCGGTGGCTGGCGGACCTCGGACGTGCGGCTCCCCGGCCCGTCCGGCACCATCCGGGCCCTCGGTGTGCGCCTCACGCCCACCACCGGCGCTCCGGTGCGCCGGCGCCTCGGACACCTCGCCGTGCGCGCGGACCAGCCGCCCCGGACCCCGCCGCGCCCACCGCGTTCCGCGTCACCGCCGCCTCCGCAGGCGACCTGCGTTTCGCCTGGCCGCCCGCCCCGGCGAGGTCCGCCACCACACCCTGCACCGCCTCCTGCCCGACGGCACCCGGCGCTTCCTCGGCGGCACCTGCCAGCGGGCCTGGTTCGCCGGCGGCCTGCGGCCCGAGCAGGGCGAGCAGGTGGCACGGTTCGAACTGCGCTCCGCAGGGGAGCTGTACACCTCGTCGGACCCCGTCACCGTGCACCACACTTGGCAACCACTCGCACCAGAGCTACGGAGCACCCGCCATGCATGACGACCGCAGCCTCGTCGAAGCCCGTCTGAGGCGTGTCCTCGACGAACGCATCCGACCCGCCGTGTACCCCGAGTCCGTGCCGCTGGACGTCGCCGTCTGGCACGCCCCCGACGAGCCCGTACCGGTCGCCGAGGGGCTCGCGGCCGAGCCCGGCCCGATCGAGGTGGGCGCCCGCTGGGGTGCTCCGTGGGGCACGAGCTGGTTCCGGGTCACCGGGACCGTCCCCGGCCACTGGGCCGGGCGTACCGTGGAGGCGATCCTCGACCTCGGGTTCGACGAGAACATGCCCGGATTCCAGTGCGAGGGCCTCGTCTACCGGCCCGACGGCACCCCGGTGAAGGGCCTCAACCCGCGCAACCAGTGGGTGCGCGTCGGCACGCCCGTCGAGGGCGGGGAAGAAGTGCGCCTGCACATCGAGGCCGCGTCCAACCCGGTCATCCTCGGCCACCACCCCTTCCGGCCGACCGAGCTGGGCGACAAGGAGACCGCGGGCAGCGCGCCGCAGTACACCCTCACGCGCATGGACCTCGCCGTCTTCGACGAGACGGTGTGGCAGCTGATGCTGGACCTGGAGGTGCTCGGCGAGCTGATGGCCGAGCTGCCGGCGGACTCCGCGCGCCGCTCGGAGATCCTGCGGGCGGTGGACAGGGCCCTGGACGCCGTCGACCTCCAGGACGTGAACGGCACGGCGGCCGGCGCCCGGTCCCGCCTCTCCGGCGTCCTCGCCGCCCCCGCCGCGCCCTCCGCGCACCGCGTCAGCGCCGTCGGTCACGCCCACATCGACTCGGCGTGGCTGTGGCCGCTGCGCGAGACGGTCCGCAAGGTCGCGCGCACCACCGCCAACATGACCGCCCTGCTGGACGACGAGCCCGACTTCGTCTTCGCCATGTCGCAGGCGCAGCAGTGGGCGTGGGTGAAGGAGCACCGGCCCGAGGTGTGGGCGCGGGTGAAGAAGGCGGTGGCGGACGGACGGTTCGTGCCGGCCGGCGGCATGTGGGTGGAGTCGGACACCAACATGCCGGGCTCGGAGGCGATGGCCCGTCAGTTCACGCACGGCAAGCGGTTCTTCCTCGACGAGTTCGGCATCGAGAACGACGAGGCCTGGCTGCCCGACACCTTCGGCTTCGCGGCCGGACTGCCGCAGATCATCAAGGCGGCGGGATCCAAGTACCTGCTGACGCAGAAGATCTCCTGGTCCCGCACGAACACGTTCCCCCACCACACGTTCACCTGGGAAGGCATCGACGGCTCGCGGATCTTCACCCACTTCCCGCCCGTCGACACCTACAACTGCTCCATGAAGGGCGGCGAGATCGCCCACGCCGCCCGCAACTTCAAGGACAAGGGCGTCGCCCGCCACTCCCTCGCACCCACCGGCTGGGGCGACGGAGGCGGCGGCACCACCCGTGAGATGGTCGCCAAGGCGGCCCGGCTGCGCGACCTGGAAGGCTCCGCGACCGTGGTCTGGCAGACCCCGGCGGCCTTCTTCGCCAAGGCCGCGGCCGAGTACCCGAACCCGCCCGTCTGGGTCGGCGAGCTCTACCTCGAACTCCACCGTGCCACCCTCACCAGCCAGGCGAAGACCAAGCAGGGCAACCGGCGCAGCGAACACCTGCTCCGGGAGGCCGAGCTGTGGGCGGCGACGGCCGCCGTGCGGACGGGACTCCCCTACCCGTACGAGGAGCTGGACCGCATCTGGAAGACGGTGCTGCTGCACCAGTTCCACGACATCCTGCCCGGCTCGTCGATCGCCTGGGTGCACCGCGAGGCCCGCGCCACCTACGAGCGGCTCGCCGGCGAGCTGGACGGGATCATCGACGCGGCCCAGCGCGCGCTGGCGGGGGAGGGGCAGCGGGAGCTGGTCTTCAACGCCGCGCCGCACGGCAGGCGAGGTGTCCCCGCGGGCGGGGCCGGCGCCCCGGCGGTCCAGGGCGCGGCCTCGGTGAGCCCGCGCGCCGAGGGCGGGTACGTCCTGGACAACGGCCTGCTGCGGATCGAGATCGACCAGCGGGGCCTGGTCGTCTCCGCGTACGACATCGCGGCCGGCCGCGAGACCGTCGCGCCGGGCCGGGCGGCCAACCTGCTCCAGCTGCACCCCGACTTGCCGAACATGTGGGACGCCTGGGACGTCGACGAGTTCTACCGCAACACCGTCACCGACCTGACCGGGCTCGACGAGATCACCGCCGGTGAGGACGGCGAGTCGGTGCGGATCGCGCGGTCCTTCGGTGCCTCGCGCGTCACCCAGGTGCTGTCGCTGCCGCCGGGGGAGCGGCGGCTGGTGCTGGACACGGAGGTGGACTGGCACGAGACGGAGAAGTTCCTCAAGCTCGCGTTCCCGCTCGACGTGCACGCCGAACGGTACGCGTCGGAGACGCAGTTCGGGCACTTCCACCGGCCCACGCACACCAACACCTCGTGGGAGGCGGCCAAGTTCGAAGCCTGCAACCACCGCTTCGTCCACCTGGAGGAACCCGGCTGGGGCGTGGCCGTCGTCAACGACTCGACGTACGGCCACGACGTGACCCGCGCCGTCCGCACCGGGGGTGACGGCGGTACGACCACCACGGTCCGTGTCTCCCTGCTGCGCGCCCCGCGCTTCCCGGATCCCGAGACCGACCAGGGCGTCCACCGCTTCCGGCACGCCCTGGTGCCGGGCGCCGGGATCGGCGACGCTGTGCGTGAGGGCTGGCGGATCAACGTGCCGGAGCGGCGGGTGACGGGCGCCGCGGAGGTCGCGCCGCTGGTGACGGTCGATCAGGAGGCGGTTGTCGTCACGGCCGTCAAGCTGGCCGACGACGGCAGCGGCGACGTGGTGGTCCGCTTCCACGAGGCGCACGGCGGCCGGGCGCGGGCGACGCTCACCGCGGGCTTCGAGGTCGGCGGCGTCACGGTCACCGACCTGCTGGAACGTCGGCTGCCGGAGGCCACCGCGCCCGTGACCGACGGCGGGCGGATCACCGTACGCCTGCGTCCCTTCGAGCTGATGACGCTGCGGCTGCGCCGGGGCTGACCCGGCCGGTGCCGTGAGGGCCTGCCCCTGGGCCCTCACGTGCCCGCGTCGGGACCGTCCGCCGGGAGGGCGCCCGCGCCCCTGGTCGCCGAGCCGCGCGCGCAGCCACTGCTCCACCTTGCCGACGTGCGCGGCCGCCGCCCTCGGCGCCTCCGGGTGAAGATGCCCTCCTCCTGGTTCCTGACCGGGCGGAACCTGATCTCCGTCCTCGGCGCCTGCGTCACCCTCGTCACGGAGAGCGACCGCACGGCGGTGTGCGCAACCACCGCCGGCCGCGTCTACGACCTCTGAGCGCTCCCCGTCAGCCGTGTCGGCGGCAGGTACTCCCGTACGAACGTCCGGTCCCAGCAGGCCCCCGTCTCCCGCAGCTCCCGCCATGTCGTGTACCGGTAGCGGAAGAGGCGGGCGCGGATGAAGCGCGGGGGCGCGTCCGCCGGGAAGGGGGAGCGGCGCAGCAGCCTCAGCGTGTCGCGGTCGTTCTCCAGCAGCCGCTCCACCAGGGCCCCGAACCACGGGCCGGCGTAGGACGGGGAGAGCGCCGCGAACCACATCAGCCAGTCCAGCCGCAGATGGTACGGCGCGAACTGGCGTGGCCAGTACCGGGGATCACCGGGCTTGCCCTTGAACTCGTACTCCCGCCAGTCGGAGTCCTCGCGAGGCACGTCGTCGGCGGTGCCCTCGAGGACCACCTCGTAGCGGACCCGGCCGACGCTGCCGAACGCGCCGTAGGTGTTGACCAGGTGGAGCGGGTCGAAGGAGCGGTTCATGACCTGGCCGCGGGAGATCATGTTGGTCACCGGGTGATAGCTGAGGAACGCGATCAGCGCGGCGACGGCCAGTACCACGACCACGTACCAGAGCGGGGCCCCGGGGACGGGCGGCGCGTCCGCCGGGAACCTGATCGCGGCGAGGGCCAGCACGATGGTGATCCAGTTCAGCCAGGAGAAGTTGCCGGACAGGACCAGCCACAGCTGGGTGACGATCATCAGCGCGGCGGCGGCCGTCGCGATCGGCTGCGGGGTGAACAGCAGGACCGGCACGACGAGTTGGGTGAAGTGGTTGGCGGCCACCTCGACGCGGTGAAGCGGCCGGGGGAGATGGTGGAAGAACCAGCTCAGCGGGCCCGGCATCGGCTGGGTCTCGTGGTGGTAGTCCAGACAGGTCAGCTCGCGCCAGCAGGCGTCTCCGCGCAGCTTGATCAGGCCCGCGCCGAACTCCACCCGGAACAGGATCCAGCGCAGCAGGAACAGCACCAGGACCGGCGGCGCCACCTCGTCGTTGCCGAGGAACACCGCGAGGAAGCCGACCTCCAGGAGCAGTGACTCCCAGCCGAACGAGTACCAGGTCTGACCGACGTTCACGATCGACAGATACAGCAGCCAGGGCACCACCCACAGCAGCATGCCGGCCCACAGCGGCAGCAGCGCGTCCACGCCCGCCAGCAGCGCCGCCGACACCGCGCAGCCCGACCAGGCGCACCCCGCGAAGAACCGGTCGGTGTAGTGGAGGTGGAACAGGCTGGGCGCCCGCGTGAACGGCACGGACCCGGTGAAGCGCGGGACCGGGAGCATGCCGCGTGCCCCGATCAGCGCCCGGAACTGGAGGGCGGCCGTCAGGAACGCGACCAGGTAGACCGCCGCCAGGGCGCGCTGGAAGACCAGCCGGGTCAGCCAGTAGTCGGGTGCGGTGAACCACTCCACGGTCGTGCGCTCCTGTCCTTCGTTCCGCGCCGCCCCTCCGGGCTCCGGAGGGGCGGTCACTGCTGGTAGCCACACGTTCCGTTTGCGTGACCCATGTGAGTGAAGCAGACAATAGTGGCGAAAACCCCCAGGACGAGGCGGGAGAACGTGGTGCGCATATCCACCGGAACCTTCGTCACGGCCTGCGCGCTCTCGGTGGCCCTGTGCGCCGCCGGGTGCGGCGCGGGCGGCGAGAAGAGCACGAGTGCGAGCAGGGAACTCCTGCTCCAGCCGGTCGAGGACCAGGGCCCGGACCCCTTCACGGCGTCCACGGCCACCTCCCCGGCTACCCCGGCCCCTGTCACCCGAACGCCGCAGTCGGTGCCCGTCGGCCGCTCGGGTCCCGGCGTCGCCGCCCCCGCCGATCTCGCCGGGGTGCGCTCTCTCTCCGGCTGGACGCCCGGCCTCTACGGCGGGCGGGCCCAGGCAGGCAGCTGTGACGTCGACCGGCAGATCCGCCTGCTCACCGCCGACCCCGGCAAGGCCGCCGCATTCGCCGGCGCGGCGGGCGTCTTCGAGGCGTCGATCCCGGCCTTTCTGCGCGGGCTGACCTCGGCCGAGCTGCGCGCCGACACCCGCGTCACCAGCCACGGGTACCGCGCCGGGGACGCCACCGCCCGGCAGGCCGTCCTGCAGGCGGGCACCGCGGTCCTCGTGGACAACCGGGGCGTGCCCCGCGTCCGCTGCGCCTGCGGCAACCCGCTCGGCGCGCCGGTCGCCATGCAGGGCACGCCGGGCAGCGGCGGCCGGGCATGGGAGGGGTACGAGCCCGCCGAGGTGATCATGGTGAGTCCGGCGCCCGAGACCATCACCGACATCACGCTGGTCAACGTCGTAGACGACACCTGGATCGAGCGCCGGATCGGTCACGACGTCCGTCACGACAGGGTCGTCCCCAGGCCGCATTGGCAGCCGCAGGGCGACGGGACGGGCCTGCCGGGCGACGGGACCGTCCTGGCGGAGGGCGGCGCGGGGGCGGCCCCGCTGCCCCCGCAACCCGCGACCGGCACGGCTGCCCCGGCCGCCGGCGGCGACGCCCCGCTCCTGCCGCCGGAGAGCGGCGGGACGGCCCCCGCGCTGCCCGAGGGGGCGCTGCCGCAGGAGCCCGCCGGGCCCAGGGATCTCTCCGAGGAGATCGGCCCCCCGACCGTCCCGGAGATCCCCGATCTGCCCGACGGCGGCGGTCTGATCCCGGACGACCCGGACGTGAGCGACGACCTGGGCGCCGTGGGCGCCGTGGGTGACGCGGGTGACGTGGGCGCACACGGTGACACGGGTGGGTCCGGTGACACGGACGCGCCGGAGACCGCCGACAGCATCTTCGGCAGCATGACGGACATCTTCGCGGGCTGAAGCGCAGCGAAATGGCCCCACCGTGCGACCGGGCGGATCCGGTCGAAGAATCAGTCAAATACTGGCAAGGTGGGCGCATGGCTGATCGGGGAGCGAGCGCCCTGTCACTCCCGGACGACTGGCCCGCCCACCCGGACCCGATCCTGGCGCTCAACCAGATGGGCAGCTTCGACTGGGACCTGGACACCGGCCTGTTCCACATGGACGCCCAGGCGCACGAGGTCTTCGACATGCGCCCCGAGGAGTACGACGGCCGCCCGGAGACCCTGAACCTGCGGGTCCCGCCGGCCGAGGGACGGCGACTGGACAGCCTGGTGGCCCAGGCCATCAAGGACGGCAGCGAGAACTACGGCGCGTACTTCCGCCTCCGCCGCCGCGACGGCACGCTGCGCTGGACCCACACCCAGGGCTGCATCCGCCGCGACGCCACCGGCCGGCCGCGCCGGATCATCGGCATCGTCCGGGACGCCACCCGCGAGCTGAACGAGTACGCGGCGCGCCGCGACCAGACCGCCTGGAACCTGGCCGCCCGGCGCGACCAGACCAACGTCGTGCAGCTCATCACCGCCGCCCTCGCCAACGCCCGGACCGTCCAGGACGTCATCGACGTCCTCAAGGACACCCACGGCGTCACCCATCTGGGCGCGACCAGCCTGGTCATGGGGCTGCTGGAGGCCGGGCGCATCCGGCTGGTCGCCGAGGGCCCCGCGGGCAGCTTCGTCCCCGGCACCCTGGTCACCCGGATCGACGAGCCGTATCCGATGAGCGAGGTCGTGCGCACGCTCGCCCCCCGGTTCATCGAGTCCCCCGAGGAGTTCGCCGAGAGCTATCCGATCCTGTGGCCGCACATCACGGACCTCGACATCACCTCGGCCGCCTACCTGCCGCTCATCGTCCAGGCCCGCCCCATCGGCGCGATGGGCCTGCTCTACGGCGACCGGCGGGGCTTCACGACCGAGGAACGCAACATCCTCGTCGCCCTCGGCAGCAGCATCGCCCAGAGCCTGCAACGCGCGATGTTCTACGAGCAGGAGAAGGACCTCGCCGGCGGGCTCCAGCAGGCCATGCTGCCGCGCACCATCCCCAGCGTGCGGGGCGCCGACGTCGCGGTGCGCTACCGGTCGGCCTCCGTCGGCCGGGACATCGGCGGCGACTGGTACGACCTGATCCCGCTGCCGGGCGGCCGGGTCGGCGCGGTCATCGGCGACGTCCAGGGCCACGACACGCACGCGGCCGCCGTGATGGGCCAGCTGCGGATCGTGCTGCGCGCGTACGCCGCCGAGGGCCACACCCCGGCCACCGTGATGGCCCGCGCCTCCGTCTTCCTGCACGAGCTGGACACGGACCGCTTCGCGACCTGCCTGTACGCCGAGGCCGACCTCGCCACCGGAGTCGTGCAGGTGGTCAGGGCCGGCCATATCGACCCCCTGATCCGGGCGCCCGACGGCAGCTGCCGCCGCGCCCCCGTGGAGGGCGGCCTGCCGCTCGGCCTGTCCGCCGAGTTCGGGCGCCTGGCCTACCCCGTCGGCACCATCGAACTGGACCCCGGGCACACGCTGATCCTGTGCACCGACGGCCTGGTCGAGCAGCCGGGCGCCGACCTCGACGACGGCATGCAGGTCCTCACCGCGCTCGTCGCCTCCGGCCCGCAGGACGTGTGGAAACTCGCCGACCTGCTCAGCGAGGTGGCGGAGGAGCGCGGGGGCGACGACGACGTGGCCCTGCTCCTGCTGCGGCGCCGGGGCGCGGAAGCCCCGCAGAGCGGCGGCCGGCTCCAGCAGCACGTCGCTCCGGGCGACCCGGAGGCCCTCAGCCAGGCCCGGCACATGACCCGCGCCGCCGTGCGGGCCTGGGGTGCCGCCGACCGCGCGGACGAGGTCGAACTCGTCGCCGACGAACTGATCACCAATGCCCTGATGCACACCGAGGGCGCCGCGATCGTCACCCTGCGGGTCATCTCCGACACCGACCGGCGGCTGCGCGTCGAGGTGGAGGACTCCTCCAGCGCCCTGCCCCGCCGCCGTGAGGCCGGCGACTCCGGCGTCTCCGGGCGCGGCCTGCTCCTCGTCGACGTGCTCACCGACGTGTGGGGTGTGGAGGCGCGGGGCGGCGGCAAGTGCGTGTGGTGCGAGTTCGTGGTGCCGGACCGCGACTGAACGCCGGGTGCCCCTCGGCCGCCGGACACCCGGCACCGCCGGCCACGGATGGCACTCTTGACGTATGCCGGAACTGCCCGAGGTCGAAGCGCTCAAGGACTTCCTGACGGAGAACCTCGTCGGTCACGAGATCGTGCGCGTACTGCCGGTCGCCGTCAGCGTGCTGAAGACGTACGACCCGCCGCTGTCGGCCGTCGAGGGCCACGAGGTCGTGGCCGTGCGCCGGTACGGCAAGTTCCTGGACGTCGAGACCGGCGGCGGCCCGCATCTGGTGACCCACCTGGCCCGGGCCGGCTGGCTGCAGTGGAAGGACCGCCTCCCGGACGGCCCGCCCCGTCCCGGGAAGGGGCCCCTCGCCCTGCGCGTGGCCCTGGAGACCGGCGCGGGCTTCGACCTCACCGAGGCCGGCACCCAGAAGCGGCTCGCGGTGTACGTCGTGGCCGATCCGCAGCAGGTCCCCGGCGTGGCCCGGCTCGGCCCCGACCCGCTCGCCGGCGACTTCGACGAGGCGCGGCTGACCGCGCTGCTCCAGGGCGAGCGCCGCCGGCTCAAGGGCGCCCTGCGCGACCAGAGCCTGATCGCCGGCGTGGGCAACGCCTACAGCGACGAGATCCTGCACGCCGCGAAGATGTCCCCCTTCAAACTGGCCGCGTCCCTCACCCCCGAGGAGACCCGGAGACTGTACGAGGCCCTGCGCGCGACGCTCACGGAAGCCGTCGAACGCTCGCGGGGCGTGGCGGCCGGGCGGCTGAAGGCCGAGAAGAGGAGCGGGCTGCGGGTGCACGGCCGCACGGGGGAGCCCTGCCCGGTGTGCGACGACACCATCCGCGAGGTCTCCTTCAGCGACTCCTCGCTGCAGTACTGCCCGACCTGCCAGACCGGCGGCAAGCCGCTCGCCGACCGCAGGCTGTCCCGGCTGCTGAAGTGAGTGTTCAGAGGGACGGCGGCCACCACTCGACGAGCAGGATCGTCGCGTCGTCGCGCAGCCGGCCGGGCTGGGCGTCGAGGACCGAGTGGATCAGCTTGCGCAGCGTCTCCGGCGCGAGTTCGCCGGCGGCGGTGGCCCGGATGACGTGGTCGGCGAACCGCTCCATACCGGACTCGTCGCCGTCCCTGGTCCGCGCCTCGGTGACCCCGTCGGTGTACAGCAGGACCCGGTCGCCGGGCCGGAGCGTGATCCCGTGCACCTGCCGCGGCCGCGCGGCCAGCAGCGAGGCAGCTCATCGGCGGATCGGCCGCCCGTTCCATCGCGTCCACGAGAAGCCGCCGGTGCAGAACTGGTCCGGCAGCCACTCGGCCAGGGCGCCGTCCACGCTCTGCACCAGCTCCGGCAGATCGGCGCCGGTGCCCGCGCGTTGCGGCAGGCGGCCGGCGTGCGGTACGTCCAGCCGGCGAGGGAGTCGTCGACGGGCAGCGCGGAGGCGACGTCGGTCAGCGGTACCAGCTGTCGTTGCTGGAGGTCGGCGAGGCGGACCACGCAGCGCTGCAGGCCGAGGGCCTTGGAGCAGCGGGCCACCGCGGTGGACAGGTCCAGCGCCGAGCTGTCCGGAGCGGCGAGGAACTCCTCCAGCCGGCCGTCACCGGCGTCCGCCGTCGTCACCTCGTCTCCCCTCGTCGGCGGCCGTGCCGCGTCGGGTCACGTCGTTCAGCAGTCTCACGCCGCCGCGTGGCACCCGCCCGGTGAGGTTTCGCACGATTAAGGACCAAAGTCCCGAATGCGGACAAGGGGGTGATGGGCAGAGACGGTCGGGAGGAACAACCGCCCCACCGTACGAAAGGCTTTGAGGACCCACGATGCCGACCGTCGTCACCACGGCCCCGCCCGAGACCCCCGCCACCGCCCCGCACGGAACCGCGGCCCGCCCGGCCCGCGACGCCCCCGACACCGCGGCCGCCTTCCGCAGCCTCGCCGCGCTGCCCGCCGGGCCGCAGAAGGAGCGGGTGCAGGAGGAGCTGCTGCGGGCGTGGCTGCCCATGGCCCACCGGATCGCCTGGCGCTTCCGCGACAAGGGCGAGAGCACGGAGGACCTGCGGCAGGTCGCCGCGCTGGGGCTGCTGAAGGCGATCCGCCGGTTCGATCCGGACCGTGGCCCCTTCGAGCCGTTCGCGATACCGACGATCAGGGGCGAGCTGAGCCGCCACTTCCGGGACCGGATGTGGGACGTGCGGGTGCCCCGCCGGGTCCAGGAGCTGCGCAACGCGGTGCGGGCCGCCTACGCCGAGCTGGCGCACGTCCCCGGCGGCCGGCGGCCCACCGTCACCGAGCTCGCCGACCGTACCGGCCTGGGCGAGGAACAGGTGCGCGAAGGCATGGCGGCCCTGGAGAGCTACAGTGCCCTGTCCCTGGACGCGGCGAACGCCGGTGACGGGGCCGACGCGGTCGGGCCGAGCATCGCGGAACTGCTGGGCGGACCCGACGACGGCTACGAGCTGGTCGTCGACCGCGAAAGCGTCAAGGACGCGGTCCGGCGGCTGCCCCGGCGTGAGCGGGCCATCCTCTATCTGCGCTTCTTCGAGGACTGGACCCAGAGCAGGATCGCCGAGCGGCTGGGCATCTCCCAGATGCATGTCTCCCGGCTCCTGGCCCAGACCTGCGCCCGGATCCGCGACGAGACACTCCGCCCCGCCGAATCCGGCGACCCCGGGGGCCTGCCCAGGGCCTAGTGGGCGTCCAGTGTCACGAGCCGCTCCCCGGCCGTCGTGCGCACCTCGTAGCGGTCGATCTGGTCGGGGTGCAGGGCGGTGGCGCCCCGCATGGTGTTGGGGCGGGCGTCGTGCCTGGGCACGGTCCAGTTGGTCGCCGTCTCCTCCGAGCCGTCCCCGCCGATCACGACCAGCCGGCAGGCCCGGGGCCCGGCCGCGTCCTTGACCTCCAGCATCACCTTGCTGCCCCAGGGCACGTCCTCGGTCGTGATCTGCGCCCACACGCCGGAACGTTCGTCCGTGGCCGAAACCCGCACCGCCTGCTCCCCGCGCTCGGCCACGATCGCGACCGCGGGGCCGGCCAGGGCGCACACCACCGCGGCGGCCACGGCGAACAGCCGCAGCCTGCGGCCGGCCCGGTGCCGTGCCGCGACCTCGCCGAGCAGCCGGTCCAGCAGCCGCGGCCCGGCCCCCGCCATGGGATGCACCGCGCGCGGGGTGGCCCGCCGGTAGAGCATCAGCTGCCGGGCGGTGGGCCCGAATTCCGTGACCTGTACGGTGCACCGAGGGCACTCCATGAGGTGGTCCTCGAAACGGAAGGCGTCCGTCTCGTCCAGCACACCGAGCGCGTAGGCGCCGACGTCGCGATGCCTCTCCAGGGACCTCATGCCGAATCCTCGTGCCTTTGGGTGCGGGTGGGGTTACTCCTTGCTCCCATCGGTACGGACCAGGCACCGGAATCACTCAAGGCCTGTACAGAATCGCAACCAAGGGATTCGGAGCGCCCGGCCCCGGGGATTGGTCGGATTCCCGCCGAATCCCGTGAGCGGCTGCCGGCTAGAAGAGATGGATGGCCAGATGCCCCAGGGGCAGCCCCAGCTGCCACGCCGGCGTCCACACCTTCGGGCCCTCCTCCTCGCCCACCACCGGGCCGCCGCCCGGCACCGCGTTCAGGTCCGGTGCGAGCAGCTCGGTCTCCTGCAGCCAGCGCCAGGCCGCCTCCGCGAGCTCCAGGTCGGGTGCCGGCCCGCCGGACTCCACCGCCTCGGCGGCCACCTGTGTCATCCGCTCCCGCACCCACTCCTGCCACGGCTGGTCGTACGCCGTCAGCGACAGCCAGGTCTCCAGCTGGGAGACGACCCGGATGCCGGACAGCTCCCCGTCGGTGTCGGACAGGAAGATCGTCAGCGCCAGGGCGTCCCGCCCGGCACGGAACTCGAAGGACGTCGGCGGCATCAGGTCGCCGGTCCGCAGCAGTTCGTCGGCGATGTACTCGGCGTACAACCAGGCCATGGGGACGGTGAGTTCACCGCCACCGGTGCCGCCCATGCTCTGTTGACCTCTGTGCTGCATCCCTTCCTGCCTTCCTCCGGTGGTGCGCGTCGCCCGATCCGGCTCTCCAGTCCGGAACACGGATGAGGACAGCCGATTACTCAACCGGGGTCCTCAGCAAGGCGCTTTACGGAGGCTTGACTCGCCGATCGGTTTCATCGCAGGTCGGCCGCGTATCCCGGAAGCACCCGGCGCAGGGCGCGCAGGGCGTAGTAAGCGCGGGACTTCACGGTACCGGGCGGAATGCCCAGGGTCTGGGCCGCTTCCGCCACACTCGCCCCCTGGAAGTACACGAGCACCAGGACTTCACGGTGCTCGGGCGTGAGTGTCTTCACAGCCTGGCGCACGTCGACGGTGGCGGCCGAGCGTTCGGCGTGATCGGCGCACACCCGCGCGTTCTCCAGGACCGCGTCGCCGACCTCGGGCGGGCGAGCCTGCCGGGCCCGCCGGGCGTCGATCGCGAGCCGCCGGCCCACGGTCAGCAGCCAGGGCCGTACGGACTCGAAGGCGTCGGCGCGCAGCGCCTCGGGGTGCTGCCAGGCGCGGACGAGGGTCTCCTGCACCAGGTCCTCGGCGCGCTGCCGGTCGCCGTCGCAGAGCCTGAGCAGCAGTGCGAAGAGCGGTCGGCCGTGCTCCCGCTGGAGCGCGGCGAGCTCGTGCTCGGCGGTCGTCCCGCTGGTGATCGTGGTTCCGGCCGTCATGGCGGTATGGCATCGCAGGGCGCGGTCGCAGGACAGGGAGCGGGCACGGTGCTGCGACGGACGGTCGAACACGTCGGCGAACGGTGCGACGAACGGTCCGCCTCGCCCACTCGCGCGACGCGGACGGGTTAAAGGGACCCCTGGAGTTGTTTGCGACGGCGTCCAGCTTCGTACCTATTTGTGCGTAAATGCGACCGCACTGAGGTGAGCTGATGACCGTACGCATCGCACGCAGACGGCAGGTGGCCCTGGCCCTGACGGCTGTGCTCGCCGCGGCTGCCGCCTGCCAGGCCCGCGACGAGGAGCCCGGCGCCCGCACGGGCCCGCCGGCCGCCGCCACCCACCGCCCCTTCACCCTCGTGGCCTCCGGCGACGTCCTGCCGCACACGTCCGTGATCGAGCAGGCCCGCTTCGACGCGGGCGGCGCGGGCCACGACTTCCGGCCGATGTTCGCCGGCGTGGCACCCGTGGTCTCCGGCGCCGATCTGGCGCTGTGTCACATGGAGACGGTGTACGGCGAGAACGGGAAGTACTCCGGCTACCCGGAGTTCAAGTCCCCGCCGGAGATCGCCCAGGGCCTCGCCGAGACCGGCTACGACGGCTGCTCCACCGCCTCCAACCACAGCCTCGACGACGGCGCCGAGGGCATCCGGCGCACCCTGGACGCCCTCGACCAGGCCGGTGTCCGGCACGCCGGGACGGCGCGTACCGCTCAGGAGGCGCGCACGGTCACCGTCCTGCCCGCGGGCACGGCGAAGGTCGCCCACCTCGCCTACACCTTCGGCACCAACGGCCACCCGCTTCCGCCGGGCAGTCCCTGGGCCGTGAACCTCCTGGACGAGAACCGGATCGTGGCCGACGCCCGGGCCGCCCGGCGGGCGGGCGCCGACGTGGTCGTGGTCTCCGTGCACTGGGGCACCGAGTGGCAGGAGGAGCCGGACCGGCGCCAGCTGACCCTGGCGCGCAGCCTCACCGCGGCCAACTCCGCCGGCCGCCCCGACATCGACCTGATCCTCGGCACCCACGCCCATGTGCCGCAGGCGTACGAGAAGATCAACGGCACCTGGGTCATCTACGGCATGGGCGACCAGATCGCCGGCAGGATGACCAACCATCAGGGCGATCTGGACCCCCGCGGCAACCAGTCCGCCCTCGGCCGCTTCACGTTCACCCCGCCCGCCGCCCCCGGCGCCCGCTGGGAGGTGAGCAAGGCCGAGTTCATCCCGCAGATGTACGACATCGACGCCGGCCGGGTGGTCAACCTCAACGCGGCCCTCGCCCAGGGGGCCGACCTCGTCGGCGTACGCGACCGCGTCCACGCGGTCGTCCTCAGCCGGGGCGCGGGGCAGCAGGGGCTGGTGATGGGGGAGTAGCCGCCGCTCAGCCGACGTCGTCCCGCTGCTCACCGTCCACGGCGGCCTGGAACCCGCCGGCCCGCTCGCAGCCGCCGAACGGCTGGCCTGCACCCTCGCGGACGGCCGCTCGGTGAGCGTCGACGGCACCGGCCGCTACCGCAACCTGGAGCAGCCGAAGGTCTTCGACGAGACCCTGCTCGGCGTCCTCCGCGGCCTCTAACGCCCGGCCAGCTTCGACTTCCGGTACGAGTAGGCGAAGTAGATCACCAGGCCCAGCGCGAACCAGACGCCGAACCGCGCCCAGGTCTGCCGCTGCAGGAACGTGATCAGCCAGAGCGAGAAGACGACACCCACGGCCGGCACGAACGGCATCCACGGCGTACGGAAGGTACGCGGCAGCTCCGGCTGCCGGTAGCGCAGCACGATGACCGCGATGCACACCACGACGAACGCCAGCAGAATCCCGATGTTGGTCAGTTCGGCGGCCTCGCCGATCGGCAGGAACCCGGCGATGGCGGCCGACGCGAATCCCGCGATCCATGTCACTCGCGTCGGTACATGGCGGGTCGGGTGCGTCCTCGCGAACCACCTGGGCAGCAGCCCGTCCCGGGACATCGAGAACCACACGCGGGTGACGCCCAGCAGGAAGGTGAACATCACGGTGAGGATGCCGATGATCGCACCGACCGCGATCACGCTCGCGAGGGCGTCGAGACCCACCGACTCGAACGCGGTGGAGAAGCCGCTCTCCGGGTCGATCTCCGTGTACTTCTGCATGCCCGTCAGCACCAGGCACGCGGCCACGTACAGCACCATCGAGATCGCCAGCGAGTAGATGATCGCCTTCGGCATGTGCCGCTGCGCGTCCTTCGACTCCTCGGCCGCGGTGGACATGGCGTCGTACCCGAAGACCGCGAAGAACACGGTGGCCGCACCGGTGAACGCGCCGCCGATGCCGTAGGGGAAGAACGGGTTGTAGTTCGCGGTGTCGACGTGGAAGACGCCGACGCCGATGACCAGCAGCACCACCAGCACCTTCAGTACGACCACGACCATCTCGAAACGGGCCGCGTTCTTGATGCCGAGGGTCAGCAGGTAGGCGATGAACAGGCACAGCACCGCGGCGAACAGGTCCACCCGATGGCCCTCGCCGGTGCCGGGCGCGCCCAGCATCCAGCTCGGCAGGTCGGCGCCCAGCTGGTTGACGAGGAAGTTGAAGTAGCCCGAGATGCCGATCGCGACCACCGCCACGATCGCCGTGTACTCCAGCAGCAGGTCCCAGCCGATGAACCAGCCCACCAGCTCACCGAGGACCGCGTAGCCGTAGGTGTAGGCGGAACCCGCCTTCGGGATCAGCCCGGCGAACTCGGCGTACGACAGTGCGGCCGCCGCACTGGCCACACCCGCGATCAGGAAGGACACCAGCACCGCGGGCCCGGCCGTGCCGTTGGCCACCGCACCGGCCAGGGTGAAGATTCCCGCGCCGATGATGCCGCCGACGCCGATCGCGGTCAGCTGCCACAGCCCGAGGGACCGTTCGAGCTTGGGGCCTTCGGCGATCTCCGTGTCTTCGATGTGCTCGATGGGTTTGCGGCGGAGAATCCCCTCGCCCGTTCGGAGCCGGGTCATGCGCCTCACCTCTTCGCGATCGCCGAACCGCTGACGGCGGATCATGATGGCTCAGGCGCGCACCCGAGGAAAGGCGCCACGCACCCCTACGGCACGACTGTCACCGGCCACCGTCCGGCCTTCACCAGCCGGATCGCCACCGAGCCGATGATCCGGTGACCGGCCTGTTCGGAGGCGCCCACCACGACGGCGTCGGCCTTCAGCTCGTCCGCCGCCTTCACCAGCCCGCTGTACGGGTCGCCGCGGAAGGTGTGGAACTCCCAGCGCAGGTCGGACATCCCCTTGACCCGCTCGGTCGCGGCACGGATCTGCGTCACCAGGTCCTCGGCGATCTCGTCCGTGGCCACCGCGACGGGCGCCCCGAGCGCCGCGCCCGCGGCCAGCACCGGCTGCACGTACACGAGTGCCAGCAGCGCGTTCTGCCGCCGGGCCAGACCGGTGGCGTAGGCCGCGGCCCGCAGCGAGGAGTCGGAGCCGTCCACCCCGACCACGATGACCTTGGGTCCGTCCGTGCCGCGCTCGAACTGGTGCGCATGCTGTTCCGTCACGGCCCGAGGCTATCGGAAGCGCCCGGTCCGCCCACCGGGAGCCCACGCTCGTTGATGTGGGTGGTGGAGGGCCGGGCCTTGGCGCCGCCGTGGATCTGCCGCCGTGGACCTGGAGCGGAGCGATGAGGGCGTCTCCTACGGCACAACCCCTGCTCGGCCCGACGCGTGAGCTGATCCAGGGCGCGGCGACCGCCGCCTTCGGCACCGCCTGCTCCGAACCGACCGACCCCGTGGAACAACGCCGGCGCCTGACCGTACAGTGCCTGCTCTGCCGCGGGCGGCGACCTTGAGGCCACGGAACTGGACGAGGACTTCATGGAAGCGCTCGAGTACGCCATGCCTCCCACGGGCGGCCTCGGCATCGGCGTCGACCGGACGGTCATGTTCCGCACGGGCCCGACCATCCGGGAGACGCTGCCGTTCCCTCTGGTGCGGCGCCGCTGAAAGCGGATGACGCCGGGTGCCCGGATCCGCCGCCCGGGTGTTTTCCCGCCGCCGCGCCGGTGTCGCTGGGGTGCGCCGGGGGTGGGTGGGGCGACTGATGATTCATGAAGAAGGATCAGTTGCTCACGCGCCGCCGGGCGTTGATCGCCGGTGTCGGTGCCCTGGGCGCGGCCGGTGCCGCCGGTCTGCTGAGGGCGGGCCCGGGCGGCGAGGCCCGCCCGTCCGCCGCCCCCGCCCCCGGATCCCCGGCACGACGCCCCCTCAAGCCGTCCGCCTACCGTCTGCAGCCCCTGGCCGGCCAGGGGCCACCGGCCGCCTCCGGCCGCACCCCGGTCCGGCGCGAACCCCTGCTGCGCATCGACGGGATCGGCCGCACCATGGTCCTGACCTTCGACGACGGCCCCGACCCGCGCTACACCCCCGAGATCCTGCGCACCCTGCGCGAATACGACGTACGGGCGACGTTCTTCGTGTGCGGCGAGATGGCCGCCCAGCACCGGGACCTGCTGGCCGAGATGGCGGACGACGGCCATGTCGTCGGCAACCACACCTGGTCCCACCCCCTGCTCACCACCCTCACCCGCGCCCGCATCCGCGCCGAGATGGAGCGCACCAGCGAGATCATCGAGAAGGCCTACGGCGATCGCCCGCTGTGGTTCCGCGCCCCCTACGGCGCCTGGAACCGCGCCGCGTTCCAACTCGGTGCCGAACTGGGCATGGAACCCCTCGCCTGGACCGTCGACACCCTCGACTGGACCGAGCCCGGCACCCGCACCATCGTCGACCGGGTGGAGAGCGGCGCCGGCCCCGGCGTCGTCGTCCTCGCGCACGACGCCGGGGGCGACCGCTCGCAGAGCGTGTGGGCGCTGCGCGACTATCTGCCGCACCTGCTGGACGCCGGATACCACCTCACCGTGCCACGCCGGCACCAGGTGTGACCGGCGCCCGCCCGCCGGGTCGGGGCACGCTCAGCGCACCTCGACCAGGCGGGCGAAGGCGACGACGTTCCCGTCGTAGCCGTTCTGCTTCGAGAAGCCGCCACCGCAGGTGATGACCCGCAATTCCGGGACACCCTTGGAACCGTAGACGCGGTCTCCGGGGAAGTTGTCCTTCGCGAACACCTCGACGCCGTAGACCTCGAACACGGCCGTCTTCTTGTCCTGCCGGAGCACCTCGATGCGGCTTCCGCGCTTCAGTGCCCCGAGGCCGTAGAACACCGCGGGACCGGCCTGGTTGTCGACATGGCCGACGACCACGGCGGTGCCCTTCTCTCCGGGCGAGACGGCACCGGTGAACCAGCCCGCCAGATGGGGATCCTCCGGGGGCGGCGCGTCCACCCAGCCCTCGGCGTCCAGACCGACCGGCATCACCGGTGCGTCGACCTGGATCGCGGGAATCCGGATCCAGCCGGGCAGGGAGTACGGCAGCGCCGGCGGGGACTTGCCGAAGGTGGCCGGAGTGGAGGGCGCGTCCGCGGCCGCCGCCGACGCGGGCTGCGGCGGTCCCACGTCGAACTCCCCCGAGCCATTGCGGATGAGGGCGAGACCGGTCAGCAGGACAAGCGCTATCACGCCCCACGGCGCACGCTTCCTCCGCCGCTCCTCCTCTTCCTCCAACTCGGAAAGGAACATGGTGTCATCCCCTCTCGACGCGGCCGTCGCCACGTCAATTCAGCGCTTGGGAGCACGCTAGAACCCTGACGGGAAACCGGCGACGGGAGAGAGACGAATGGGTGTACCGGTCATGCCCGGTGCGCCATCCGAGTTGCCGCGCGCAGGTTTTTTCCCATGGTCCGTGACCTGCGGCGATATCTGATTGTGCGGTTATCGTCCGGCGTGTTGTTTCACCTGGACGGCCCATCCCCGAAATGCGGGATTGTGCACGGCAACTGAGGGTTTTGCTGGGAGACGCTGTCTCGCCGATTCACCGGGAACGGGTCCCGGGGCGTCTTCCGCGGAGGATGACATGCGTAACTCTCGTGCCCTGGCGGTCTCCGCCGCGGCCGCCGCGCTCCTACTCGGGGCCGCGGCCCCGGCGGCCGTCGCGGGGAACGGCCCGGCCAACATCGTCGCCCTGCCCAGCGTCATCGCCCGCGGGGGCCAGATGACGGTCACCGTGGACGGCTGCCCCAGAGGCGGCGCCGTGTACTCCGATGCCTTCCGCTCGACCACCCTGTCACCGGTCAAGGGCGCCAACCTGACGTCGAGGGGCAACGCGACGATCTACAGCGACGCCCGCCCCGGCACCTACGACATCACCGTCCACTGCTCCGGCCGGCGGCTGACCCGCCCGAACGCCTTCACCGTCATCGGCGGTGTCCGCGGCGGTCTCGGCGGCAGCATCTCCTCCGGGGCGACGCCCACCGACATGGCCATCGGCGGCGGTCTGGTCGCCTCGGCCGTCATCGGCAGCGGCGTCTTCTGGATGCGCCGCCGCTGCGAGAACCACGCCTGACGCGCCGCCCCGCGTCGGGAGGACCGATCGCACGTGAGGGCGTCGGCCCCGGACCCCGCACGGTTCCGGGGCCGACGGCATGTGCGGGGGTGCCGTGGTCGAGAGCGGGCGGCATGCCGGTTCGCGGCCGAGGGCGCGCGCTGCGACCCGTATCGCGCCCATGTGGATCCTCCGGTCCCCGAGGAGCAGGCACGGACGTCGCGCCCGCGCCGGAAATGCACCTCGATGACTGAAACGCTAGGAACAGGACCGCGTGTTCGCTATCGCAGTGGTGCGAACGGGGCACACAGGTGGGCCGTCCGGGGGCCGGCGCTGCTGCGGCCGGGGGACGGCGGCGGCGTGCCGGACGTCCCCCGGGGGCCCACGACGCGCGGGTGCCGGCACGCGGCGGGCCGGGGAGCGGGCCCCGTCGGCCGCCCGTCAGTTCCCGGCGTTGGGGAAGAGGTCCAGGAACGGCTGGTACGAGGCCGCGACA
Source organism: Streptomyces sp. NPDC047706 (assembly GCF_043204795.1). Lineage (NCBI taxonomy): Bacteria > Bacillati > Actinomycetota > Actinomycetes > Kitasatosporales > Streptomycetaceae > Streptomyces > Streptomyces sp. NPDC047706. Next base: position 37,789 of record NZ_JBIDCW010000011.1, read on the forward strand.
CCCCTGCTGTAGGGCGAGTCGAAGTCCCAGATCAGGAAGAGCAGGAAGGCGATCAGCGCCGAGAACAGCACGGCGAGGACCAGTTCGCGCGGGGTGCGCCGGATCTGCAGGGCGAAGATCATCCCGATGGTGATGACGGCCCCCGCGATGAGCCCGAACCACACCACGGCAGGCATCGTCGACTCGGTCGAGTCCGCCCGCGCGTGCCGTGCCCGGTCCGCCTCGGCCACCTGGTCGACGAGCGGCTGATAGGCCTGCGCCTCGAAGTCGGTCCCCGGCTCGTAGTCGGTGACGGTCGCGCGCACCTGGTCCAGCAGCTCGGTACCGCGCGCGGTGACCTTCCCCTCCTCGGTCATCGCCTTCCACTCGATGGTGACGACGTGTCCGACATAGGTGTTGACATCCTCCCTAATGCGCTCACGTACGTCGGACGGGTAGACCCGGACCCGTTCCGTGATCTCGTGCAGTGCCTGCGCCTCCGCCCGCACGTGGTCCTGGGCGACGCTGCGCGCCTCCCATACACCGGCGATGGCAAGGCCGAGCACGATGGCGTACACCACACCGATCCACATCGTCATGTACTCGATGACGTCCGGCGTCTCGGAGGGATCCTCGTCCTCGGACGCCGCACGGTTGCGAAGCAGGGTGATGAAGACCACCAGGGCACAGGCGGCCAGCATCGCGAGGGTGAGAACAAGCCATTCCGGCAACGGAAGCCTCCAGGGATCAGCGCGGACGCAGTGCGGCGACGGCGAGCAGCGCCGGCACGGTGATGAGCAGGACGTAGGTGACCGGCGACTGACCGCCCCGGGTCTGGCGGTTGCGCGGCGGCGTTCGGTAGCGGGGGTAGCTCACCGGCGTCACGGTCGGACGCGGGGTGGGCTCGGCCGACGGGGACGGGGACGGGGACGGGGACGGGGACGGGGGCGGCGGTGGCGCCGGCCTGGCAGCCGGGGTCGGCGGGGGCGCGGGGGCCGGTGGCGGTGGCGGCGCGGGCCGGGGTGGCGCCTCGGACCGCGGGGTGGGCGTCGGTTTCGGCGGCGGGGTGGGCTTCGGCGGAGGTGGCGGAGGTGGCGGAGGTGGCGGCGGTGTCGGTTCGGGCGGCGGAGTCGGCGTCGGTGTCGGGCTGGGGGTGGGGGTGGGCGTGGGGCTGGGGCAGATCGGGGGAGTGGGCCATGTCCGGCTCCCCGCGACCGCCACCGCCTCCGTGCCGCCCGGTCCGGTGGACGCGTACGCACAGGAGTCGGCCGCCACGACGCCGGCCGGGGCGCCCACGAGCGCCACGGCCAGCGTCACCATGACCAACATCCGTGCGGCGACGGGCGATTGGGTCGTTTCGGAACCATGCACGACCGAGATCATGAGGCTTCCCGTGTCCCCACACGCCCGGGCGGCCGGGGGATTGCCCCGAATGGGGGAAGTGCGCGCCAGGGGGTTTGATCGGCACGGGACGGTGTGCCCGATCGCCCGGACGCGCGTACGGGTGGCGGCCGGCGAACGGTACGGCGCACAGGGCCTGATCGGGCCCCGGCTCCCGGGTTCCGGCCGTGGTCCCGGAAAGAAATCTCCGATCCGGTTGAGACAACCGGCGTCCCCGTTCGTACCCATTGTCGTGCGGCGGCACAGCAGGGCGCTGCAATATCCTTGTGATTATGGGGAGTTGACGATGAAGACCTCCTGGCGGAGCGCCTCGCTCGTGGCGAGCGCCGCGGCCGTACTGGCGCTGACGACGGCGTGCGGTCAGGAAAGTGGTCCCCAGTCGGCCAGCCAGAACGTGGGCGCCACCGCCGCGGCGGGCGGATACGGCGGCACGGGGCTCGACACCGGCGCCGGTACCGGCACCGGCGTGGGTGCCCCGGCGGGCGAGCAGGGCACGGGCGCCCAGGCCGCGCCCGCGGGCGAAATCTCGGTCGCGGACAACGGGGAGCTCGGGAAGGTGCTCGCCGACAGTGCCGGCCGTACCCTCTACCGCTTCGACCAGGACACGGCGGAACCGCCGAAGACCAACTGCGAGGGTGACTGCGCGACCGCCTGGCCGCCCGTTCCGGCCGACGACGCCACCGCGGGCGAGGGCATCGACGAGGCGCTGCTCGGCGAGGTCACCCGCCCCGACGGCACCAAGCAGCTCACCGTCGCGGGCTGGCCGGCGTACCGCTATGCGAAGGACGTCAACCCGGGCGACACCAAGGGCCAGGGCGTGGGCGGCACCTGGTACGCGCTGGCGCCGGACGGCAAGAAGGCCACGGCGGCGGACCTGCCCGGGCTGTCCACCCGCAAGGACCCCGAGCTCGGCGAGATCGTCGTCGACAGGAACGGCCTCACGGTCTACCGCTTCATGAAGGACTCGCAGTGGCCGATGAAGACGGCGTGCACCGGCGAGTGCCTGGAGAAGTGGCCGGTCGTCGCGCCGGTCGACGCCAAGGACACCAAGGGCATCGACCTGCAGGGCTCCAGCGCCAACCGGGGCTATGTCGTCTTCGACCGGCCCGACGGCATCAAGCAGCAGACCATCGACTGTGTGCCCATCTACACCTTCGCCGGGGACAAGAAGCCCGGTGACACCAACGGCCAGGGCGTGGGCGGCACCTGGTTCGCGGTGAAGCCCGACGGCAAGCCGGTCGGCGCGCCCGCGCAGTAGCGAAGGACCTTCCCGGGCCGGGCCCGGCGCACGGCCGAGCGGTCCGCATCCCGCGCAGCACCACGCGGTATGCGGACCGTTTTGGCGTCATTCACCGGAGTCTTCCGGATTCACCGGCAGTCTTCTGGGCTCATCCCATTTCTCCGGGACTCTGCGGCACCTGCCGGATACTTTTCGTAAGCGTTCCCCGGGAGGTCAATTCGGCACGCGCCGCAGGCAGTGACCGGGAACGGACGGTCAATTTCCGTTTCAGGTCGCTCCATTGGCGGGCGATCAGTAGCCTCTGCTCGAACACCGGATCGCCTACGCCATGGAGAGACAGATGGAGCGTCCCGCCTGGGCGCCACGGAGCATCGACATCTCGGTGCCGAGTGTCGCGCGGATCTACGACTACTACCTGGGCGGTTCGCACAACTTCGAGGTCGACCGGGAAGCGGCCCGCCGGGCCATGGAGTTCATGCCGGGGCTGCCGAAGATCATGCGGGCGAACCGGGCCTTCATGTGCCGCGCGGTGCGGCACGCCGCCGCCGAGGGCATCACACAGTTCCTGGACATCGGCTCGGGCATCCCGACGCACGGCAACGTCCACGAGGTGGCCCAGGCGGCCAGCCCCGGCGCGCGGGTGGTCTACGTCGACCACGACCCGGTCGCCGTCGCGCACAGCCAGGCCGTTCTCGAAGGCAACGACGACGCGGGCGTGGCCGCGGCCGACGTGCGCAAGCCGCGGGACATCCTGTCCAGCCCCGAGGTGGAGCGACTGCTCGACCTGAAGCGGCCGGTGGCGCTGCTGCTCGTCGCCGTACTGCACTTCGTGGAGGACGCGGACGACCCCTACGGGGCGGTCGCTCAGCTGAGCGACGCACTCGCGCCCGGCAGCATGCTCGTGCTGACGCATGCCTCGTACGAGGGAATCCCGCTGGCACCCGAGCGGGCGGGTGGCGCGGTCGACGTATACAAGGACCTCCGCAACCCGCTGATCATGCGCTCGCGCGAGGAGATCGCGCGGTTCTTCGAGGGGTACGACATGGTGGAACCGGGACTGGTGCCGATGCCCGTCTGGCGGCCCGACACCGCGCCGGAGGACGAGGATCCCTACGCCTTCTCCGGCTTCGCCGGCGTGGGGCGTACCGCGTGATCGCCGAGCCGGACGGGCCGGAGGACAGATTGCGGAGGTTCGCGAAGATCTGGAGCCGGGCGGTCTACCCCGCCACCTCGACCTCGCTGACCAGACCGGAGTTCGAGGGACAACTGCTGCCGCTGGCAAGGAGACTGAGCGCGGCACTGCTCGCGCGGACCTACGACGCGGCCGAGGGCCGCGCGGTCGGCGCCGCCCTGGTCGACGCGCACTGCACCGACCCGGAGGCGCTCTGCCAGGCCCTGGACTGCGTCGACGCCTATCTGGTGCTCTACTGCGGCGACGACGGTCCCCAGGAGGATCTGCGGGCCCGTTCCGCCCGGCTGCAGCACGCCATGGCCGCCGGGTTCGCCCAGGCGCTGCGGGAACGCACCCTCGCCGAGCAGGAGCGCATCGCGCAGGCGGCGCTGCGCGCCCAGGGTGTGGTGGCGCAGGCGCTGCACGCCAGCGAGGCCCGCTTCCGCGCGGTCTTCGAGGGCGCGGCCATAGGCATCGGCATCGCGGACCTCGACGGCAACGTGCTGGAGGTCAACGGCGCGCTGACGCGCATGTTCGGCGGCTCCGAACAGAACGTGCGCGGTCGCAGAGTCCAGGAGTGGACCCACGCCGACGACGCCCCCCACGTCTGGCGGCTCTACGAGGAGCTGGTGCGCGGCGAACGCGAGCACTACCACGTGGAGAAGGCCTTCTACCGGCCCGACGGAACGGTCCTGTGGACCAACCTCACCGTCTCCCTGCTGCGCGACCCCGACGGCAACCCGCAGTACCAGCTCGCGCTGATGGAGGACACCACCGAACGGCGGCTGCTGAACCTCCGGCTGCGCTACGAGGCCACCCACGACGCCCTCACCGGACTGCCCAACCGCACCCTGTTCTTCGAGCGCCTGGAGAAGGCCCTCGGCGCGGGCGAGGGCCAGCGCTTCGGCCTGTGCTACCTCGACCTCGACGGCTTCAAGACCATCAACGACAGCCTCGGCCACGCGGCCGGCGACCGGCTGCTCGTCGAGGTCGCCGACCGCCTCCAGGCCTGCGCCACCGCACCCGGTGAGATGGTCGCCAGGCTCGGCGGCGACGAGTTCGTGGCGCTCACCACCGGTCCCGACACCCAGCGCGAGGTCGACGAGCTCGCCGCCCGGATCATGAACGCGCTCATCGCCCCGATCAGCGTGGAGGGCCGGCAGCTGACGGTGCGCGGCAGCATCGGCGTCGTCGAGGGCGCGGCGGGGGAGCGCAGCGCGGCCGAGGTGCTGCGCAGCGCCGACATCACCATGTACCGGGCCAAGTCGGCCGGCGGCAACCGCTTCGAAGTGGCCGACGCCGAGGCCGACGCCCGCGCCATCACCCGGCACGGCCTCACCACGGCACTGCCGACCGCGCTGGACCGGGGCGAGTTCTTCATCGAGTACCAGCCCCTGGTGCACCTGGGTGACGGCAGCGTGCGCGGCGCGGAGGCGCTGGTCCGCTGGCTGCACCCGCAGCACGGCGTCCTCGGCCCCGACCGGTTCATCCCGCTCGCGGAGCACACCGGCCTGATCGTGCCACTGGGCCGCTGGGTCCTGGAGCAGTCGGTGCGCCAGGCCCGCGACTGGCGCGAGCGCCACGCCGGCACGCCCTCCGCGCCGCTGCGGATCAACGTCAACCTCTCCCCGTGCCAGCTCACCCACCCCGGCCTGGTCCAGGACACGGTCGACATCCTGGAGGCCGAGGGCGTCGCGCCCGACGCGCTCTGCCTGGAGGTCACCGAGTCGGCCCTGATCGGCGCCGACGACGACCTGCTCAAGCCGCTGCGGCGGCTGGCCGAGATGGGCGTCGACATCGCCCTGGACGACTTCGGCACCGGCTACTCCAACCTCGCCAACCTCCGCCGTCTGCCGGTGAGCGTCCTCAAGCTGGACCGCTCCTTCACCCAGAGCATGCAGCGGTTCCCGGCCGACCCCGTCGACCTCAAGATCGTCGAAGGCATCGTCTCCCTCGCCCACAGCCTCGACCTCGCGGTCACGGTCGAGGGCGTGGAAACCGGGGCCCAGGCCGAACAGCTGCGCATACTCGGCTGCGACACGGCACAGGGCTGGTACTACGCCCGCCCGGGCCCCCCGGAACGACTCCACGAACTGGCGATGGCCGACGCAACCACCTGACCCACGACGCCCTCAGGGGGCCCGGGACCGACCCCACCCACGACTCCGCCCCGAGGGTGCGCCGCACGCCCTCAGGGGCGCGGGGACCTGCGCGACCGGCCCCTGCGACCCGCACCCGCCGTCCCGCCGTGGGGCTCCGCCTCCGCAGACGCGCCCTGCCGCACGCTCTCAGGGGCGCGGGGACCTGCGCGACCGGCCCCCACGACCCCCACCGAACCCTCAGGCCCAAGCACCACCACGACCCCGCGGTAAGCGCCCCTCACCGCTCCAGCAGCATCCGCTGCAGCTCCCGGGCGGCCCGGGGCGGTGCCACGTCACTGCGGTGCGCCAGCGCGATCGTCCGATGCAGTCCGGGCCGGGCCAGCGGCGTCACCCGCAGCCCCCGCCCGGACCGCGCGGCGACCATGCGCGGGACCACGGCCACCCCCAGCCCAGCCCGCACGAACCCCAGCACCGCGTCCATCTCGCCCCCCTCCACCGCGAAGTCCGGCTCGAACCCCGCGGAGCGACAGGCGGCGACGGTCAGTTCCCGCAGGTCGTACCCGTGCCGGAACATCACCAGCCGCTCGCCCTCCAGATCGGCGATCCGTACCGTCCGGCGCCCCTCGCCCGGCGGCGACGCCTCCGGCGACGACACCACCACCAGGTCCTCCCGCAGCAGCTCCACCGTCTTCAGCGCGGGTGACGGCGTCGGCAGCGGCAGCACGACGAGGGCAAGATCGAGGGCGCCGCGTGCGAGATGCCGTACGAGATCGTGCGAGCCGCTCTCCTCGATCAGCAGCTGGATGCCCGGATAGCGGTCGTGGAAGGCGCGCAGCACATCCGGCAGCAGTCCCGTGCACACGCTGGGCGTGGCCCCCAGCCGCACCCGGCCCCGACGCAGCTGCACCAGCTCCTGCACCTCGTGCCGCGCCGTGTCCGCGTCGGCCAGGATCCGGCGGGCCAGCGGCAGCAGTGCCTCGCCCGCGTCGGTGAGCGTGATGTTCCCCCGCGCCCGCAGGAACAGATCGGCCCCCAGCTCCCGCTCCAGCGCCTTGATCTGCTGCGACAGCGAGGGCTGGGCGACATGGACGAGATCCGCGGCCCGGGTGAAGTGCCGGGTCTCGGCCACCGCCACGAAGTACTGGAGCTGCTGGAACTGCATGCAGCAAGCATAGGCCTGAGCTATCGAATCAAGGCAGACCATGTCTTGGACTGATGGGCCCGCGCACGCCTACGGTGCGGGACATGGCTCTGGCAACGCGGACGGACCGACGGCCGTCCATGGCGCGCACGATGTGGGACAGCTCCGTCGGCAAGAAGACCGTGATGGCGGTCAGCGGGCTGATCATGCTGCTGTACCTGGTCGTCCACATGATCGGCAACCTGAAGATCTTCTTCGGCGCAGGCGAGTTCAACCACTACGCGCACTGGCTGCGCACCGTGGGTGAGCCGTTCCTGCACTACGAGTGGACGCTGTGGCTGGTCCGGATCGTCCTCGTCGTCGCGGTCGTCGCCCACGCCGTCTCCGCGTACCAGCTGAGCCGCCGCGACATGAAGGCGCGCCCCAGCAAGTACGTCCACAAGAAGGCGCGCGCCTCCTACGCGACGCGCACCATGCGCTGGGGCGGGATCATCCTCGCCCTGTTCATCGTCTGGCACATCCTCGACCTGACCACCGGCACCGTGCACACCGGCGGCTTCGAGCACGGCCGTCCCTACCAGAACGTCGTGGACACCTTCTCCACCTGGTACGGCAACGTGATCTACATCGTCGCGGTGCTCGCCGTCGGCCTGCACATCCGGCACGGGTTCTGGAGCGCCGCACAGACCCTGGGCGCCGGCAGCCGCACGCGCGACCGCGCGCTGAAGGCCACCGCGAACGCCCTCGCGCTGCTCCTCACGGCCGGGTTCCTCGCCGTGCCCGTAGGCGTCATGACCGGATTGGTGAGCTGAAGATGAGTTACGCCGAGTACGTGACCGGTGAGCCGGTCGTCGACAGCAAGGCCCCCACCGGGCCCGTCAACGAGCGCTGGGACAGGCGCCGCTTCGAGGCCAAGCTGGTCAACCCCGCCAACCGGCGCAAGCACACCGTGATCGTCGTCGGTACCGGCCTCGCCGGCGGCTCGGCGGGCGCCACGCTGGCCGAACAGGGCTACCACGTCGTCCAGTTCTGCTACCAGGACTCCCCGCGCCGGGCCCACTCCATCGCCGCGCAGGGCGGCATCAACGCGGCGAAGAACTACCGCAACGACGGCGACTCCGTGCACCGGCTGTTCTACGACACCGTAAAGGGCGGCGACTTCCGGGCCCGCGAGTCCAACGTGCACCGGCTCGCGGAGATCTCCGTCGAGATCATCGACCAGTGCGTGGCGCAGGGGGTGCCGTTCGCCCGGGAGTACGGCGGTCTGCTCGACACCCGCTCCTTCGGCGGCGTCCAGGTCTCGCGGACCTTCTACGCCCGTGGCCAGACGGGCCAGCAGCTGCTGCTCGGCGCCTACCAGGCGCTCAGCCGGCAGATCGCCGCCGGGAACGTGGAGATGCACCCGCGTACCGAGATGCTCGACCTGATCGTGGTCGACGGGCGTGCGCGCGGCATCGTGGCGCGGGACCTGATCACCGGGAAGGTCGACACCTACTTCGCGGACGCGGTCGTCCTCGCCAGCGGCGGCTACGGCAACGTCTTCTACCTGTCGACCAACGCGATGAACTCCAACGCCACCGCGATCTGGCGGGCGCACCGGCGTGGCGCCTACTTCGCCAACCCCTGCTTCACCCAGATCCACCCCACCTGCATCCCGCGGACCGGCGACCACCAGTCGAAGCTCACCCTCATGAGCGAGTCGCTGCGCAACGACGGCCGTATCTGGGTGCCGAAGGCCAAGGGCGACCAGCGGCCGGCGCACCAGATCCCCGAGGACGAGCGCGACTACTACCTGGAGCGGATCTACCCCTCCTTCGGCAACCTCGTCCCCCGCGACATCGCCTCCCGCGCCGCGAAGAACGTGTGCGACGAGGGCCGTGGCGTCGGTCCCGGGGGCCAGGGCGTCTACCTGGACTTCGCGGACGCGATCAAGCGGATGGGCCGCAAGGCCGTCGAGGCCAAGTACGGCAACCTCTTCGACATGTACCAGCGGATCACCGACGAGGATCCGTACGAGGTGCCGATGCGGATCTACCCCGCCGTGCACTACACGATGGGCGGTCTGTGGGTCGACTACGACCTTCAGACGACCATCCCCGGCCTGTTCGCGATCGGCGAGGCCAACTTCTCCGACCACGGCGCCAACCGGCTCGGCGCCTCGGCGCTGATGCAGGGCCTGGCCGACGGCTACTTCGTGCTGCCGGCGACCATCAACGACTACCTCGCCCGCAACCCGCACCAGGACGTGGTGACCGACGAGCACCCGGCGGTCCAGGAGGTGCTGGCCGAGACCGAGGACCGGATCAGCGTGCTCCTCTCCGTCGACGGCGACCGCACACCCGACTCCTTCCACCGCGAGGTCGGCGAGCTGATGTGGGAGTTCTGCGGCATGGCCCGCACCGAGACCGGGCTGCGCAAGGCCCTGGAGCGGATCCCGCAGATCCGTGAGGAGTTCTGGCGGCGGATCAAGGTGCCGGGCACCGGCGAGGAGTTCAACCAGTCGCTGGAGAAGGCCAACCGGATCGTCGACTACCTGGAGCTCGCCGAGCTGATGTGCCTCGACGCGCTGCACCGCTCCGAGTCCTGCGGCGGCCACTTCCGCGAGGAGTCGCAGACCCCGGACGGCGAGGCCGCCCGCCGGGACGACGAGTTCTCCTACGCGGCCGCCTGGGAGTTCACCGGCACCGGTGAGTCGCCCGTCCTGCACAAGGAAGACCTGGTCTTCGAGTACGTCCACCCCACCCAGCGGAGCTACGCATGAAGCTCACCCTGCGCGTCTGGCGCCAGCAGAACGCCGACGCCGACGGCGCCATGTCCACGTACGAGGTCGACGGCGTCTCGCCCGACATGTCCTTCCTGGAGATGCTCGACACGCTCAACGAGGACCTCATCCTCAAGGGCGAGGACCCGGTCGCCTTCGACCACGACTGCCGCGAGGGCATCTGCGGCGCCTGCTCGCTCGTCATCAACGGCGACGCGCACGGGCCCGAGCGCACCACCACCTGCCAGCTGCACATGCGGTCCTTCCAGGACGGCGACACGATCGACATCGAACCGTGGCGGGCTTCCGCCTTCCCGGTGATCAAGGACCTGGTCGTGGACCGGTCCGCGTTCGACCGGATCATCCAGGCCGGCGGCTACGTCACCGCCCCGACCGGCTCCGCGCCCGAGGCGCACGCCACGCCCGTGCCGAAGCCGGACGCCGACTTCGCCTTCGAACACGCCGAGTGCATCGGCTGCGGCGCCTGCGTGGCCGCCTGCCCCAACGGCGCGGCGATGCTGTTCACCTCCGCCAAGGTCAATCACCTGAACGTGCTGCCGCAGGGCGCGCCGGAGCGCGAGACGCGCGTGCTGAACATGGTGGCGCAGATGGACGAGGAGGGCTTCGGCGGGTGCACCCTCACCGGTGAGTGCGCCACGGCCTGCCCGAAGGGCATCCCGCTGATGTCCATCACCGGGATGAACAAGGAGTGGCTGCGCGCCACCCGCAAGGCGGCCAGGAAGTGATGCCGCGCAGGTAGGAGAGACGTTCGCCGACTGGGTGCGGACGGGCGGGACCGGGAGTGGTGCTCATCCCCGGTCCCGTCTCGCTTTCCGGGCCACCCCTGGCATTCAACATCCGCACATCCCCGCTCCGGACACAGGTAACGCGCACGCCAACCGGCATCGGAAGAACTGTGGCGGCAGGCCGAACGACCCGGCCCGCCCGCAGCCGTCGTCGAACCGGCCCGTGACCAGGAGTGTGCCATGACCGGCGTTTCCACCCTCGACCGTCCCCCGCAGCCAGCGGCACCCACCCGCTACACCGTCACCCTCGCCCGCGACGAGGACGACGTGCGTGCGGCGCAGAAGCTGCGGCACGACGTCTTCGCCGGCGAGATGGGCGCGATGCTCACCACCCCGCAGCCGGGTCTCGACATCGACCCCTTCGACGCGTACTGCGACCACCTGCTGGTCCGTGACACGCTCACCGGCGAGGTCGTGGGCACCTACCGCCTGCTGCCGCCCGAGCGCGCCTCGGTGGCCGGCCGGCTCTACTCCGAGGGCGAGTTCGACCTGACCCGCCTCGACCCGATCCGCCCCGGCCTCGTCGAGGTCGGCCGCTCCTGCGTGCACCCGGACCACCGGGACGGCACCGTCATCGGCCTGATCTGGGCGGGCATAGCGCGCTACATGGTCGACCGCGGCCACGAGTGGCTCGCGGGCTGCTGCTCCATCCCGCTGGCCGACGGCGGTTCCGTCGCCGCCGCCACCTGGGACCGGGTCCAGGCCAAGAACCTCGCCCCCGAGGAGTACCGGGTACACCCGCTGCTGCCGTGGTCCGCGGAGGGCGTCGCCCGCCCCGCCGGGCGCACCGAACTCCCGCCGCTGCTGCGCGGCTACGTGCGCCTCGGCGCCTGGGTGTGCGGCGAGCCCGCGCACGACGCCGACTTCGGCGTCGCCGACCTGTACGTGCTGCTCTCGATGCGCCGGGTCAACCCGCGCTATCTGAAGCACTTCCTCTCACTCGTCCCGGCCTGATGAGCGTCTGGCTGCCCAGCGCGCCCTGCACCCCCAGGGCGTGTGTGGAGCCCGCGGGGCGGGGCGCGGTCGCCCTGTGGGGCGTGCTGCGGTTCGTCGCGGTGCTGGTGCTGCTGCTGGGCGGGATCGTGCTCCTGCCGCTCGGCCGGCGCGTTCCCGCGCCGTGGGTGCGCCGGTGGGCCCGGAGCATCGCGTGGGCCGCGGGGGTCCGGGTCCGTATCACCGGCTCCGCCGCACCCACCGGTGGCCTGCTGCTGGTCGCCAACCACATCTCCTGGCTGGACATCCCGCTGCTCGCCTCGGTCCGCCCGGCCCGGATGATCGCCAAGACCGAGATACGGCAGTGGCCGGTCGCCGGGCCGCTGGCCGCGGGCGCCGGTGTCGTGTTCATCGAACGCGACCGCCTGCGAGCCCTTCCGGGCACGGTCGCGCACATCGCCGAGCTGCTGCGGTCGGGCGCCGCGGTCGGCGTCTTCCCCGAGGGCAGCACCTGGTGCGGCCGCGCCCAGGGCACGTTCCGCAGGGCCGTGTTCCAGGCGGCGCTGGACGCCCAGGTCCCCGTCCAGCCGGTCCGCATCCACTACCGCCTCGCCGACGGCCACGCCAGCACGGCCCCGGCCTTCGTGGGCGAGGACTCCCTGCTCGCCTCCCTGTGGCGGGTGATGACGGCTCGCGGCCTGATCGCCGAGGTGCACGTCGAGGACCCGATCATGCCGGGAACCCACCCCGACCGCCGGGCCCTGGCCCGCTCCGCCCAGCCCGCGGCGACCCCGCAGCCTGGCTGGACGCACGCGGTACTGGCGTCCTAGACGGGCGTACGGAGGCCTCCGGCAGCCGGGCACTCACCGGCGCCCGGGGGCCTCTCGCCGTCCGCCCGGCAGCACTCGGGCCAGGCAGGGCGCCGTCCGGCTCTCCCGCGCCCCCGCCACGACCTGGGGCGGTCCCGCCGCCACGACGCGGCCGCCCGCCTCGCCGCCGCCCGGCCCCATGTCGGCGCACCCGGACGTGTTCAACACGCTGTTGCAGCTGCCGGACGACGGGCGGCTGACGGCTGCCCAGGGCCGCACGGTCGACTTCAAGAACACGGTCGTCGTCATGACGTCGAACATCGGCGCCGACCGGATCCTCGCCGCCGGCGTCGAGGACCACGCGTCGGTGCGTGAGTCCGTGACGGAGGTGCTGAACCAGCACTTCCGTCCCGAGTTCCTCAACCGCATCGACGAGATCATCGTCTTCCGGGGCCTGGACCGGGCCCAGCTGCGCCGGATCGTGGAGCTCCTGCTGGAGCACACCCGGCGCCGCCTGCGCGCTCAGGACGTCACCTTCGAGGTCACCGGAGCCGCCGAGGACCTGCTGGCCGACATCGGTCATCAGCCCGAATTCGGGGCCCGCCCGCTGCGCCGCACCATCCAGCGCGAGGTCGACGACCGCCTCGCCGACCTGCTGCTGTCCGGTGAGCTGAAGCCGGGCGACCGGGCCCGGGTGGACGCCGTCGACGGGGCGGTGCAGGTACGGGCGGAACAGCCGGCCGGGCTATGAGCGGACGACCGCTGCCAGCCGCCGGTAGGAGTCCAGGAGGGCCTCGCGGTCGTAGGTGCTGGTCGTGACGAGCACCTCGTCGGCGTCCGTCTCCTTCAGCACGCTCGCCAGCTCGTGCGCGACCTGCTCCTCGGTGCCGGCGAGATGGCCGGCCAGAGCGGCCTCGTATAAGCCGCGTTCCCTGTCCGTCATGCGCAGCGACTCCACGCGCCCGGCGGGCGGCAGCGGCGGGAAGGTGCCGTGCGTGCGCGAGTACGCCATCGACCAGGCTTCCGGGATCAGCAGCCGCCGGGCGACCTCGGGGGTCGCGGCCACGGCGACGGTGCCGGAGACGACGACGTACGGTTCCCGCGCCCACCGCGACGGACGGAAGCGCGTGCGGTAATGGTCGATGCCGCGCCGCATCTTCTCCCGGTTGCGCAGGTCGCCGATGACCATCGGCAGGCCCGCGTGGGCCGCGACCGCGGCGCCCTCACCCGTCGCCAGCACGAAGGGCGGCACGCGCAGACCCTCCGCCGGGCGGGCGTGGACCCGCGTCGGGGAGGTGCCGCGGAACCAGCCGAGCAGTTCCTGGAGCTGGCCGTCGAAGTCCTCGGCGTCGTCCTTGTCCCGGCCCAGCGCCTTGCGCACGCCGTCGGTGAACCCCACCGACCTGCCGAGCCCCATGTCGATCCGGCCCGGGAAGAGCGACTCCAGCACACCGAACTGCTCCGCGACGACCAGGGGTTGGTGGTTGGGCAGCATCACCCCGCCGGTGCCCACCCGGATGGTCCGGGTCGCACCGGCCACGACGGTCGCCAGCACGGTCGGCGCGGAACCGGCGACGCCGGGCACGCCGTGGTGCTCGGACACCCAGAAGCGGTGGTACCCCAGCGCCTCCACCTCCCGCGCCAGCTCCACCGTGTCCCGCAACGCCTCCGCCGCCGTATGCCCCTCACGGGTACGCGAACGGTCGAGCACGGAGAAGCGGACGGAGCCGATCACGGAGTTCACACATCCGTCAACACCCGGCGGGGCCCGGCATTCCCGCCGCACCGGCCGCGATCCGCGCCGGAGGCCTCCGAGGTTCCCGCCCGGCACCGACCGGGCCCGACCTCCCACCGCGCGGGGTCGCCGTGGGAGGACGGGGGCGGGGGCTGTCTAGGGTGGTGCTGTGACAGCTCGTGACGAACGGCCGGTGGCCGTGTTCGACCTCGACAACACCCTCGCCGACACGGCCCACCGCCAGCACTTCCTGGAGCGCAGGCCGCGGGACTGGGACGGGTTCTTCGCCGCCGCGCCCGCGGATCCGCCGCTCGCCGAAGGCATCGCGCTGGTGCTGTCCAGTGCCGAGGAGTGCGAGGTGGTGTACCTCACCGGGCGGCCCGAGCGGTGCCGGCGGGACACGCTCGACTGGCTCGCCGCCCAGCGACTGCCCGAGGGGCGGGTCCACATGCGGCGCGACGCCGACCGCAGGCCCGCCCGGCACACCAAGCTGGAGACGCTGCGCAGACTCGCCCGGACCCGGCAGGTCCGGATGCTCGTGGACGATGACGAACTCGTGTGCGAGGACGCGGAGCGGGCCGGGTTCACCGTCGTGCGGGCGCGCTGGGCGACCCCCTCCGCCGAGCTCAAGGTGGCGCAGGAGCGCGAGGGGCGGACCTGAGAGGGGCGCCCCGGTCTCAGTCGGCGTCCTCCAGGCGGAAGCCGACCTTCATGCTCACCTGCCAGTGCGCGATCTGCCCGCCTTCGAGCTGGCCCCGCACTTCCGTCACCTCGAACCAGTCGAGATTGCGCAGGGTCTGCGAGGCGCGGCTGATGCCGTTGCGGACGGCCTGCTCCATGCCCTCGGGCGAGGTGCCGACGATGTCCGTGACCCGGTAGGTGTGATTCGACATGCGGATACTCCTCTCCGCGGGGTGACGGCGGCGTCGGTTGTGTCCCGCGTGACTCCACCGTGCCCCAAGGGGCAGCGGAGCGCGAGGCGTCGGCCGCCTTTCCGGAACCGCTTGACCTCGGCATTGGTCCATACCAAAATCCAGACACCCGTACGAGTGCATGCTCGTTCCCCCCACGCCGGGCCCCCCACCCCTGTCCGCCAGACAGAACAGGACCGCCGTGAAGCTTCGTCTCCTTGCCCTCGCCTGCGTCTCCGCCTCGCTCCTCGGCGGGTGCGCGCTCGTGCCGTCGAGTGGGGCCGAACGGCGCACGGTCACCGTATGGCTGATGAAGGGCAGCGCCTCGCCGCAGTTCCTGGAGCGCTTCACCGAGGAGTTCGAGCGCACGCACGAGGACCTCGACCTCGACATCCGCATCCAGGAGTGGACCGGCATCGGCGAGAAGGTGCAGGCGGCGCTGGAGGCCGGGACCCCCGACGGGCCCGACGTGATCGAGGTGGGCAACACCCAGGTCCCGCAGTACGTCGACGGCGGCGGTCTGCTCGACCTGACGCTGGAGTCGCTGCGGGACTGGGGGATGCGCGACTGGCTCCCCGGCCTCGCCGAGCCGGGCCGGCAGCGGTCGACGCAGTACGGCATCCCCTGGTACGCGGCGAACCGCGTCGTCATCTACCGCAAGGACCTCTTCGAGCAGGCCGGCGTCGCGGCCCCGCCGAAGACACGCGAGGAGTGGCTCGCGGCCACCGAGAAGCTCGACTCCGGCGGCAACCAGGGGATCTACCTGGCCGGACAGGACTGGTACACGCTCTCCGGCTTCATCTGGGACGAGGGCGGCGACCTCGCGAAGGAGAGCGGCGGTGTCTGGACCGGCACCCTCGACAGCCCCGCCGCCCTGCGCGGCATGGACTTCTACCGCCGTCTCCAGGCGCTCGGCCAGGGCCCCGTCGACGCCGACGAGGAACACCCGCCGCAGGCCGAGGAGTTCGCCAAGGGGAGGATCGCCCAGATCGTCGCCGTACCGGGCCAGGCCGCCGCGATCGTCCAGCAGAACCCCGGACTCGACGGCGAACTGGGCTTCTTCCCCGTGCCCGGCAAGTCCGCCGGCACTCCCGGGGCGGTCTTCACCGGCGGCTCCGACCTCGTCGTACCGAAGAGAACCGATCAGCGCGACGGCGCCGTCGCCGTGGTCGAGGAGCTCACCGGTGCCAAGTGGAACACCGAACTGGCCCGGACCATGAACTACGTGCCCAACAAGACGACCCTCGCCGCGGCCGTCGCGGGAGAGGAGGGGGTCGCCGCCATGGCGGCCGGAGCCGCGCGGGGGCGGGCGACCCCCAGTACGCCCGAGTGGGCCGCCGTCGAGGCGGACAACCCCATCAAGGAGTACATGACCCGGGTGCTCACCGGCGGCGACCCGGCGGCGGAGGCCCGCCGCGCCTCCCGGCGGATCACCGAGGCGCTGGCGGTCCCCCTCGGCTGATCAGCCGGCGGTGCTCAGCGAGAGCGCGAACCGGCCCTCGCCGTCCGTCCACCAGTGGGACAACCCGAGTCCCGCGGTGGCCAGTTCGGTGCGCACCCGCTCCTTGCGGAACTTCGCCGACACCTCCGTGCGCAACTCCTCGCCCGCCGTGAAGTCGACGGCGAGGTCGAGCGAGGGGATCTTCACGGTCTGCGCGCCACGTGAGCGCAGCCGCATCTCGATCCACTCGTTCCCGGCGTCCCACCGGGCCACATGGTCGAAGGCGCCGGGGTCGAAGTCGGCGCCCAGTTCACGGTTGACGACCGACAGGACGTTCTTGTTGAACGCCGCCGTCACCCCGGCAGCGTCGTCGTAGGCCCGGACCAGCACCCGCTCGTCCTTGACCAGGTCGGTGCCGAGGAGCAGCGCGTCGCCGGGGGAGAGCAGGGAGCGGATCGAGGCGAGGAACGCGGCGCGCTCGTCCGGCAGCAGGTTGCCGATCGTGCCGCCGAGGAACGCCACCAGCCGCGGGCCCGGTGTGTCCGGCAGTTCGAGCGCCACCGTGAAGTCGGCGATCAGCGCGTGCACGTCCAGTCCGGGCCGCTCCGCGACGAGCGCCTGGCCGGCCTGGGTGAGGGCGCTCTCGCTGACGTCGACCGGGACGTAGGTGTGCAGTCCGGTCAGCGCGTCGAGCAGGTGCCGGGTCTTCTCCGAGGAGCCGGAACCCAGCTCGACCAGCGTGCGGGCGCCGCTCGCCGCGGCGATCTCGGTGGCACGGTCGATGAGGATCTCCCGCTCGGCGCGGGTCGGGTAGTACTCCGGCAGTTCGGTGATCTGCTCGAAGAGCTCGCTGCCCTGGGCGTCGTAGAACCACTTCGGCGGCAGTGTCTTGGGCGAACTCGTCAGACCCCGCAGGACGTCGGCGCGCAGGGCGGCCTCGGTGGCGTCCTCGGGCAGGGTGCGGGTGAGAAGGAACGGACTCACGTGCGGGGCTCCTTCGAGGGTGGGTCCGCCGAGGCGTCGCTCGGCTCCTTGAGCGGGGTGAGCTGCACGTCGGTGCCGCTCGCGACCACCAGGGTGCGGTCGGGTACCTCGTGCCATGCGGGATCGTCGTCGTAGGGTTCCGAGGCCACCACCGTGCCGCCGTCGGGCCTGCGGAGATACCACAGGGTGTCGCCCCAGGTGGTCGCGGCGATGGACGCGCCGTCGGTCAGCAGCAGGTTCAGCCGGGAGCCCGGGGCCGCCGCCGCGACCTCGGGGACCGTGTCCGCCAGCGCCCGGCCCGGGTCGTCGCCGGCGCGCAGCCGGGCGAGGACGAGCGCCCACACGAGCGCGGAGTCGTTGCGGGCCTCCAGGGACAGCAGGTCCACGGAGGGCAGGCTCCGGGCCACCTCGGCCAGTGAGTGGGGCCAGCCCAGGACCGCGCCGTTGTGGCTGAAGAGCCAGGATCCCGCGGCGAACGGCGCCGCCGCGGCCTCCGCGTCGGCGCCTGCCAGGGTCGCGTCGCGCACGGCGGCGAGCAGCGTCCGGGTGCGGACGACCCGGGCCAGATCGGCGAAGGACAGGTCCGCCCAGATGGGTCCGGCCCGCCGGTAGCGGGCCGGCAGGGGATCACCCTGCGCGTACCAGCCCACCCCGAAGCCGTCGGCGTTGACTGTTCCGTACCGCTGCCGCCTTGGCGCCCAGGACTGCCGGTACAGCCCGGACGGGGGCTCCACCAGCAGCCTGCCGAGCGCCTCCTCGGGCCCGGTGTAGGCCAGGTGACGGCACATCAGACGTCCTCCGAGCGGGCCGTGCGGAACCCGGAGAAGATCTGCCGCCGGATCGGATAGTCCCAGTTGCGGAACGTGCCCCGGCAGGCCACCTGGTCCACGGCGAACGAGCCGCCGCGCAGCACCTTGTGCTCGGACCCGAAGAACACCTCCGAGTACTCCTTGTACGGGAACGCCCTGAAGCCCGGGTACGGCTGGAAATCGCTGGCCGTCCACTCCCACACGTCACCGATCAACTGCCGTACGCCCAGGGGCGACTCCCCCTCGGGGTAGCTGCCCGCCGGTGCCGGGCGCAGATGGCGCTGGCCGAGGTTGGCGTGCTCGGGGCCCGGGTCGGTGTCGCCCCACGGGTAGCGCGTCGAGCGGCCGGTCGCCGGGTCGAACCGGGCGGCCTTCTCCCACTCGGCCTCGGTGGGCAGCCGGCGCCCGGCCCAGCGGGCGTACGCGTCCGCCTCGTACCAGCACACGTGGAGCACCGGCTCGTCGGGCGGCACCACCTCGGTCACGCCGAACCGGCGCCGCAGCCACTGCCCGCCGTCCCGGTGCCAGAACAGCGGCGCCTTGATGGCCGTGCGGCGCACGTGCGCCCAGCCCTCCGCCGTCCACCAGCGCGGGTCGTCGTAGCCGCCGTCCTCGATGAACGCCTGGTAGGCGCCGTTGGTCACCGGCGTGGTGTCGATCCGGAAGGGCGCCACCTCGCGCCGGTGCGCGGGCCGTTCGTTGTCCAGCGCCCAGGGCTCGGTGGAGGTGCCCATGGTGAACGGGCCGCCGGGCACCAGGACTTCGGCCGGGCCCGTGAACAGCGGCACGGGATCCGGGTCGGGGGCGTGCAGCGCCTGCGGGCCCTTGCGGAGCTGATGCGTGATCAGCATGGTCTCGTCGTGCTGCTGTTCGTGCTGGGCGATCATCCCGAAGGCGAAGCCCGCCTCCGTGAGCCGCGTGCCGTGGAACGCGGTGCCGGCCAGCACGTCCAGGGCCCGTCCGCGCACCTCGGCCGCGTACCGGCGGGCCTCGCCGGGCGCCAGCAGCGGCAGCGTGGGCCGCTCCGCGCGCGGGTGCTCGAAGGCGTCGTACAGGCTGTCGATCTCCGGCCGTATCGCCTCCTGGCCGGCGACCGCGCGCAGCAGCCAGAGTTCCTCCTGGTTGCCGATGTGCGCGAGGTCCCACACCAGCGGGGACATCAACGGCGAGTGCTGGGCGGTCAGGTCGGGTTCCTCGACGCAGCTGGTGAGCAGCGTGGTGCGGTCCCGCGCGGTGACGAGCGACGCGAGGGCGCGTTCCCGGAAGGCATCGCTGTCGATCTCGCTGTCCGTCTCGGTGCCGATGGCGGGGTCGGTCATGTGCGCGGGTCCTTCCCGTGCGGGCGGCGGCCGTTGCCGCGCTGCCTGTCGAGCAGGTCGTCGGCGGGGCAGCGGCCCCGGATGACATAGCGGTCCCGGTACGCCGCGACGGCGTCCGTGACGGCGCAGGACGCGCCGATGCGGGGCAGCGCCCGCAGCGCCGCCGCGAAGCAGGCGACGGCCACCTCGTGCATCTCCGGGTCGGCGAGCCCGTACCGGGCGGCGTCGAGCCACAGCGGGTTGTGCGGCGCGGGCACCGCCCCGGCGCGTTCGGCCAGCGGTTTGACCGTGCGGTACGCCGTCTCCGCGGCCTCCGGGTCGTCGAACAGGGCCGTCGTCACCGCGAGCGGCACGATCCACCCGTCCTCGCCGGGCTGCGCGTCCAGCATGCGCAGTTCGAGATGGCCGCGCGGCCGGACCGGCGGGAACAGGGTGCTGATGTGGTAGTCGAGGTCGTCCCGGGTCGGTGCTCCGGGCGCCCCCGATCTGGTCCAGTCCCGGAAGGTCAGCCCGTGCGGAACGTGCCAGGGGCCGCCGTCCCGCCGTACGCACATCACCGGGGCGTCCAGCACGTGCCGGGCCCAGGCGCCCCGCGGGTCGGCGTCCAGGGCGGGCGCGCCCGCCCGGCCCGCGCCGATCTGCACCCAGCGCAGTTGACGGGTGGACAGCCAGCCGGTGGGTTCGTGGCCGGCCAGCGGGGAGTTGGCGAACGCCGCCAGCAGGACCGCGCCCAACTGGTGCGCCAGCCACCAGCGGCGGACGTGGCCGAGCGGGCCGGGTTCCTCGTGGCCGGCGTCCAGGCACACCTGCACCGATGCCGAGGCGCACATCATGGCGCGGCCGGCCGGGCCGGTGCGGTCGAGGCAGGTCTCCATCGCCTCGTAGCGCGGCTCCCGCAGGAAGCGGCGGGGGGCGTGCCACGGGTCGTGACCGATGCCGAGGAGGCCGAGGTCGTGCTCGCGCAGTTTCGCGCGGACGGCGTCCAGGTCGGCGGAGACGGTGTCCACGCACTCCATCAGGGAGGCGGCGGGCGGAGAGCTCAGCTCCAGCTGGCCGCCGGGTTCGACGGTCAGCGCCGACCTCAGAGGGACGGTGCGCAGTGCGGCGTAGGCCGCTTCGAGTCGTTCGGGTGTCACGGGGAGCTGCGGACCGCGCAGCTCATGGACGAGCCATTCCACTTCGACGCCGACGGTGCGCGGCGGTCCGGTCTTGAAGCAGATGCCGCGTACCAGGGCCTCCACCTCGGGTTCGGTGACGGCGGTACGTGGTTCCGTACAGCCGCTGACTGGGTCGGACATGTCCGGATCCTCCTGAGATTCCACCATGCCGCCGGTCCGTCAAAGGGCAAGTCGGACCAGCATCACTCGTCCCACCCAAGCCCCTCGCGTCGCTTCGCACAAGGGTGCACATCCGGACTTCCCGGACCGGATGCCCATGCCCTGGGGCCGGGGGAAACTCTGTTGCACCGCAGGACCAGCATCGCTCACGATTCGCTCATGAGCACAACGGGGGGGGGGGATCGCGGGCCGCGCGGTCGTGGCGCCCACGGGGGTGGTGCCATGAGCGCGCGCCTGCGAGGCCTCGCGCGGGAGACCGAGGGAATCGTCGCCGCGGGCGCGTCTCCGGCATCGAACGGACGTACGGTTTCGATCGCCCCGGCGGTGGCGGCCGCGCGGGACGGGACCCGGATGCACGACCCCGGGCCGGTGCCCTGGGCCCCCGCCCCGGAGGTGGACACCCTCGTCGAGGTCACGGGCGAGAGCAGCCTGGAGGCGGCCCGCCGGATCCGCGAGGCGGCGGTGCTGAACTTCGCCTCCGCGCGCAACCCCGGCGGCGGTCATCTGAACGGCGCCCAGGCCCAGGAGGAGGCCCTGTGCCGCGCCTCCGCGCTGTACGCCTGCCTGCGCCGGGTCCCGGAGTTCTACGACCACCGCCGCGCCCTCCGCGACCCGTTCTGCACCGATCGTGTGATCCACTCACCGGCCGTCCCGGTCTTCCGTGACGACCGCGGCCGCCTGCTGGACGAGCCGTACGCGGCGGGCTTCGTGACCGCCGCCGCCCCCAACGCCGCAGTGGTGCGCCGGACGGCGCCGGAGCGGGTGGCCGAGGTGCCGCGCGCGCTCGCCGCCCGCGCCGAGCGCGTCCTGGAGGTCGCGGCCCACCACGGATACCGGCGGCTGGTGCTGGGTGCCTGGGGCTGCGGGGTGTTCCGGAACGATCCGGCACAGGTCGCGGGCGCCTTCCGGGACCTGCTGGGTCGCGGCGGGCGATTCGCGTGCCGGTTCGAGCACGTGGTCTTCGGCGTGCTGGACCGCACGCCGGGGGCGGTCACCCGGAGTGCGTTCGAACGTGCGTTCCTGAGGGGTCAGCTCCAGCCGTAGCGCTCGCGCAGCCGGTGCCTGACCAGGTTGAAGCGCATACGGTCCAGGGCGCACGCCTCCCGGCGCATGCCGGCCTCGTGCAGCCGCAGCACCCGGTCCACGTCCACCCAGGAGTCCCGCCCCGACCGGTCCCACGGCCCGTTCCCGATCGGCACCCACTCACGGTCGTGGTCGTGCCGCTTGCTGGACAGCTGCACGGCGAGGAACGTGCCCGCCGCCTCCCGTGCCACCACCAGCACCGGGCGGTCCTTGCCCCGCCCGTCGTTCTCCTCGTAGGGCACCCAAGTCCACACGACCTCCCCGGGGTCGGGGTTGCCGTCGTGCGCGGGCGAGTACTCGGTGCGCACCCGGTTCACCTCGCGCGGGTCGGCCTGGACGGTGGCGGTGGGGCCGAAGCGGCCGGGGACGTTCTCGTCCGTGAAGGCGGTCACCGGGTCAAGGTAACCGGAGGCCGTGCAGCCCTGGCCGACGGGCCGGCGAACACGGGCCTGACGTCTGGATCAGGCCGCGGGGTACTCCGAGGTGACCGGCTCCGGCGGGCGCAGCTCGTGCCAGCGCAGGTCGGCCTCCAGCTGCGCGGCGAGCGAGACGAGCAGCGGCTCGCTGTGCGCGGGGCCCAGCAACTGGGCGCCGACCGGCAGGCCGCCGGTGACGAAGCCGGCCGGGACGTTCACGCCGGGCCAGCCCAGCACGTTCCACGGCCAGGCGTAGGGGCAGGCGGCGATCATCGCGCGGTCGGTGGCCAGCCCGCCGAGCCGCAGCATCGCGCCGATCCGGAGCGGGGGAGCGGCCGTGGTCGGCGCGAGGACCACGTCGTACGACGAGAAGAACGCGCCGATACGGCGGTGCAGCGCCGCCTCGGAACGCCGGGCGGCGCGCAGCGGCGCCCCGCCGAGCAGCCGGCCCAGCCGCGCCGCGTCCCGGGTGCGCGGGTCGAGCAGTGCGGGGTCGGGGGCCTCACGGACCCACTCGGCGACACCGGCCGTGGCGCGCGGCACGAAGGTCAGCCCGATCTGGCCGTAGGGCGGGTCGGCCTCCTCGACCGTGTGGCCCAAGGCGGCCAGCCTCTCGGCGAGTTCGACGGCCCGGGCGCGGATCTCCGGGTGCAGCCGGGCCGGCACAGCGGTGAACGGCGGCTTCAGCGCGAGGGCGACGCGCAGCCGTCCGGGGTCCCGGCCGACCGCCCCGGACACGTCGAGCGCGGGTGGGCGGTGCGGGTCCAGTTCGTGGTTGCCGCAGGCCGAGTCCAGCAGCAGGGCCGCGTCCCCGACCGTACGGGCCAGGGTGCCGTTGACCGTGATGCCGTGGAACGCCTCGCCGCGCGGCCAGGTCGAGATGCGCCCGCGCTGCGGCTTGATGCCGATCAGATGTGTCCACGACGCCGGGATGCGCACCGAACCCGCCCCGTCGGAGCCGAGCGCGCCCGGTACCAGACCGGCCGCGACCGCGGCCGCGGAGCCGCCCGACGAACCGCCCGGCGTGTGCTGGGTGTTCCACGGGTTGCGGGTCGCGCCGAACGCGGGGCCCTCGGTGAACGGCCACTGGCCGAGCTCGCACGTGTTGGTCTTGCCGACGATCACGGCGCCGGCCGCGCGCAGCCGCCGTACCGCCTCGCAGTCCTCGGCGGCCGGGGCGAACGTCCCCGGGCAGCCGAAGGCGGTGGGTTCGCCGGCCACGTCCATGTCGTCCTTGACGGCGACGGGCACGCCGAGCAGCGGACGGCGCATCCCGGCGGCCAGTTCGCGGTCGGCGGCCTCGGCCTCGGCGAGCGCCGCCTCGGCCCGGACGATCCGGAAGGCGTTGAGTGTGCCCTGCGTCGCCTCGATCCGGGCCAGGGCCGCCTCGACGAGGGCACGTGAGGTCGCCTCGCCGCCGGCGAGCGCACGGGCGGTCTCCGCCAGGCCGGCGGAAGGGGCGAGCGTCATGCGGGACACCTCCGGAACGTGTGGTCTACCGAACGGTAACGTCAGCAGGGCCGCGGGGGAACGGCATGGCGGGGAAAGGGCGTTGCCGCCGTCGTGCGCGAGTGGACGTGGACGGCCGGCGCCCTCGCGGTGGTGCGCGGGCGCCGGCCGGCCTGTGCGCGGCTGTTCAGCAGTAGAGGTTGCCGCCCGGCGGGACCCCGAGGATCGAGGTGAACCGGTGGTAGGCGTCCACGCGGCTCTGCACCTGCGCCGGGTTCCTGCCGTCGCACTCCAGGGAGCCGTTGATGCTGCGGATCGTCTGGCCGAATCCGGCGCCGCCGACCATGGCGTTGTGCGGGGTCGTAGTGCCGGGGCCGGACTGGGTGTTCCAGTACCACAGGCCGGTCCTCCAGGCCACGGCCGAGTCGTTCTGCACCAGCCAGGGGTTGCCGAGCAGGTCGATGCCGAGCGCGTCGCCCGCGGCCTTGTAGTTGAAGTTCCAGCTCAGCTGGATGGGACCGCGACCGTAGTAGGCCGCCTGGCCTGCCGGACAGCCGTACCACCGGCCCCAGTCGCAGTAGTGCGGGTAATTGGCCTGGTTCTGCTCGACGATGTGGACCAGACCGCCGGTCTCGTGGCTGACGTTGGCCAGGAAGGCGGCCGCCTCCTGCTTGCGCACGGTGTCGCTGCCGGTCTTCGCGAAGCCGGGGTAGGCGCTGAGGGCCGCGGTCAGTCCGCCGTAGGTGTAGAAGGAGTTCCGGCCCGGGAACATCTGGTTGAACTGGGCCTCGGAGACCACGAATCCGGACGGGGTGCCGTTACCGCCGCTCGCGGGCGCGGTCCACTTCTGGTTCGCCCCGCCGGTGCAGCTCCAGATCTGCAGCCGGGTGCCGTTGGCGCTGTTGTTGCCCCGGACGTCGAGGCACTTGTCGGCGGCCGGGTTGACGATGTCGCGCGCCGCGGTGACCACCCACTGCTGGTTGGCGCCCCCTGAGCAGTCCCACAGCTGGACCGCCGCGCCGTCGGCGGTGCCGCGCTCGACCACGTCCAGGCACTTGCCGAGCGCACGCAGGGTGCCGTCACCCGGATTGGACCAGATCTGGGCGCCGGTCCCGTTGCAGTCGTAGAGCTGTACGGCGGTGCCGTTGGCGCTGTTCGCGCCCGCCACGTCGGCACACTTTCCGGCGAGCCCGGTGATGGTGCCGTCGGCGGCCTGGGCGGGGGACGCGGTGAACAGCGCGGCGACGACCGCGCTGAGCGCGGCTACGGCCGCGAACCGGCCGATGAGGCCTCGGGTACCGGGCCGTCTGAGAGGGGAGATGGGCATGCTGGACGACGCTCCTCGGGTGGGGGTTCGCGTCGTCGCGCGCCCGACGGCTCTGCGGAGGGTGCGTCAGATGGCGGCGCCCGCAGGGCGGTTCAGCCTGCGGCCGGTCGAGTGCGCGGACGACAGAGGTATCGCCCAGTGAAATTAAAGGTATGGACCAGTATGGTCAAGGCATGAAGTAAGAGATGAGGAAAGGGAGTTGGGTCGACGGTCGCACACCGGGGGCCGGCGGGGGCACTCAGGGGTGCGGGTCGGTGGGGGAGAGGGGTGTCGCAACAAGAACGGCCGGCTCCGACCCCCGCTCATTCGGGTCGGAGCCGGCCGGATCCGGGGCCGCCGGTCAGGCGGCCTGCGGGGCCGTCTGGCCGTGCACGCGCGCCACGACCTCCGTGAGCTGCGCGGCGACCTCGGCGTCGTCGGCCGGGTGGGTCTCGGCGAAGCGGGTCACGGAGCCGGGGATGGAGAGCTTGATGTCCTCCAGCACGGTGGCGCCGGCGATCCCGAGCGCCTTGCGGGCCTCGTCCTGCGCCCAGACGCCGCCGTACTGGCCGAAGGCGGTGCCCACCACGGCGACCGGCTTGCCGCCGAGGGCGCCGGCGCCGTAGGGGCGGGACAGCCAGTCGATGGCGTTCTTCAGCACGGCCGGAATGGTGCCGTTGTACTCGGGCGTGAACAGCAGCAGGGCATCCGCCGCGAGGGCGGCGTCGCGGAGCCGGGTCGCGGCGGCCGGGACCGTGCCCTCGACGTCGATGTCCTCGTTGTAGAAGGGGATCTCGGCAAGACCCTCGTACAGCTGGACGTCGACGCCCTCGGGAGCGAGCTTGACGGCGGCCTCGGCGAGCTGGCGGTTGTGCGAGCCGGCGCGGAGGCTGCCGACGAGGGCGAGGATGCGTACGGACATGTCGACTCCCTGGGATGTGCCATGCGGGATGGGTGATCCGGACCGGGGTCCGCTTAATTTTCTACCACCCTAACCGGACCGTGGTCCAGTTTCTTCCCGGTGCTTTACGCTGTCCTCATGTCCGCCTCCCTGCCTCCCCTCCCGGAGTCCCGCGAGCCTCTGGGCGCACCCGAGTTGCTGGAACTGGGCCCGTCCGTCGAGGAGCAGTGCCTGCGCGCGGACGCCGCGCGCAACCGTGCGCGGCTGCTGGAGGCCGCCGGGCGGCTGGTCGCGGAGCACGGTGCGGCGGCGCTGACCATGGAGGCGGTGGCCGCGGCGGCGTCGGTGGGCAAGGGAACGGTCTTCCGTCGCTTCGGGGACCGGGTCGGCCTGCTGGCGGCACTGCTCGACCACTCCGAGAAGAAGTTCCAGGCCGCGTACCTCGGCGGGCCGCCGCCGCTGGGGCCGGGCGCACCGCCGGTGGAGCGGCTGCGGGCGGTCGGCTGCGCGTCACTGCGCCGGTCGGTCGAGGAGCTGGACCTCCAGCTCGCCGCCGAGCGGAGCCCCGACCGCCGCTACACCGCGCCTCCCTGGCAGCTGCTCCACCGCCACCTGGTCCTGCTGCTGCGGCAGGCGGTCCCCGACGCGGACTGTGATCTGCTGGCGCACACGCTGATGAGCTCGCTCGACCCCGCCGTGGTCCACCACCTGACCAAGCGGTGCGCAATGCCGCTGGACCGGCTGGAGGCGGCGTGGATCGACCTCGTGGCGCGGGTGACCCGGACCGAGCGCCCGGCCGCCGGCGTACCGACCGGGCGGTCCCCCGGTGCCGAGCCTTCCTGCTGAGCCGCGGGCC
This sequence comes from Streptomyces sp. NPDC047706, assembly GCF_043204795.1. Lineage (NCBI taxonomy): Bacteria > Bacillati > Actinomycetota > Actinomycetes > Kitasatosporales > Streptomycetaceae > Streptomyces > Streptomyces sp. NPDC047706. The sequence continues at coordinate 64,679 of NZ_JBIDCW010000011.1, forward strand.
GCCCGTTTCCGGCCGCAGCTGCGGGGCCACTTCTCGCCACGGCCGCGTATGTGCGTTCGTTGAAGGAAGGAGCACGTTCCCCCGCCCGTCACCGGGCTCGCCGCCTCTGCCAGGATGCGGTACGTCATGGTGCAGATACCGAACACGCCCGCGTCCGCGCCGCCGGCTCAGCGCTCCGTGCCCACGAGCGCCGATGTGGCGCGACTGGCCGGCGTCTCGCGCGCGACCGTCTCGTACGTTCTCAACAACACCAGCGCCGTACGGATCAGCGAACCCACCCGCCGCCGGGTCCACGAGGCCGCGAAGGAACTGGGCTACGTCCCGCACGCGGCCGCCCGCAGTCTGCGTGCCGGGCACAGCCGGATGGTCCTGATGCCGTCACCGGTCATCCCCGCCGGCCCTCTCTACAGCCAGTTCATCAACGAACTCCAGTGGGCCCTGAGCCGGCTCGACTACACGGTCGTCCAGTACGGCACGCTCGGGCTGCACGGCGACGAAGCCGCCCGCGCCTGGGCGGAGTTGCGGCCGGTCGCCGTGCTCGTGCCGGGCCAGGGACTCGGTCCCCAGGGCGTGGCCGTGCTCAAGCGCTCGGGTGCCCGCGCGGTGGTGACCCTCGGCCCCGCGAGCGTCGAGGGCGCGCACGCCCTGCTCATGGACCACGCGACCGTCGGCCGGGCGGCGGGTCGTCATCTGCGCGAACGCGGCCGTCGCCGGATCGGCGTCGTGGTGCCCGTGGAACCCGGCCTGGAGGTCTACTCCCGGCCCCGTCTGGACGGCGTACGGCAGGCCCTGCACGGCACGGCCGCCGCCGTCACCGAACTGCCCCTCGCCTACGAGGAGGAGGCCGCCGCCCGCCTCGCCGCACGCTGGCGCGGGCTCGGTCTCGACGCGGTCTTCGCGTACAACGACGAGTACGCGATGCTGCTGATGCGCGCCCTGCAGGACGAAGGGGTGCGGATTCCGGAGGACACCGCGGTGATCGGCGCGGACGACCTGGTGCTTGGCCGGCTGCTGCGGCCCCGTCTGAGCACCGTTCACATCGAGCTGCCGTCCGGCCGGGAACTCGCGGAGCTGGTCGACCGCGCGGTACGCGATCCGGGCGCCGCGCCCGAGCGGCACGAGGTGCTGGGCGCCGCGGTCGTGCACCGCGACTCCAGCTGACGCCGGGCCGGGACGGCGCACCCGCCGGGCCCGGGGGGGGCCCCCGCCGGGGGGTGGGGGCCGCGCCGGGGGGGGGCGGCCGGCCCGCCGGGCCTCCCCGCCCGGCCCCCCCCCGGGCCCCCGCCCGGCCCCGGGCGCCCGGGGCGGGCCGCGGGCGGGGCCGCCACGTCCCGCTCCCGCGTCCACCGCGGCGGTGACGCGGGCCCGACGGCGTTCACCGACGCGTACCGGACGACCGGAACGCGCGACGTGGCGGCATACCCCCTGGGGCCGGCTTCCGCCGGGACCGTGCCCTACTGGGCCTGACCCTCCTGCGCCTGCTGCTCGGCGACGGCCTTGCGGACCTCGTCCATGTCGAGCCCGCGGGCCTGGCCGATCACGTCGGCGAGGGCGGCCTCGGGCAGGGCGCCGGGCTGGGCGAAGACGGCGACCCGGTCGCGCACGATCATCAGCGTGGGGATGGACTGGATACCGAACGCGGCGGCCAGCTCCGGCTGCGCCTCGGTGTCCACCTTGCCGAACACCAGGTCCGGATTCTCCTCCGCGGCCTTCTCGTACACCGGGGCGAACTGCCGGCACGGCCCGCACCAGGATGCCCAGAAGTCGATCAGGACGAAGTCGTTGTCCGTGACCGTCTGGTCGAAGTTCTCCTTGGTGAGCTCAACTGTCTGGCTCATGGCGTGATCCCTACTTCCTGGTGTGGGGGCGAAGCCGTCGGCGGAAACACGGCCGGAGCGCCGGGTATTCCGGGCGCCCTGCCGATCATGCAACGGCGCGCGTACCCATGTGGCCACGCGCCACACCACCCACCAGACTGACCCCCATGACGGAATCGCAATCCATCGCCTACGACGTCGTTGTGCTCGGTGCCGGACCCGTGGGGGAGAACGTCGCCGACCGTACCCGCGCGGCCGGCCTCACCACCGCGGTCGTCGAGAGTGAACTGGTCGGCGGCGAGTGTTCCTACTGGGCCTGCATGCCCAGCAAGGCACTGCTGCGCCCGGTGACCGCCCGCGCCGACGCCCGCCGGGTGCCGGGCCTGCGCGGGCTGGTGCAGGGGGACCTCGACGTGACCGCGGTGCTCGCCCACCGCGACTACTTCACCTCCCACTGGAAGGACGACGGCCAGGTCGCCTGGCTCGACGGGATCGGGGCCGATCTCCACCGGGGCCACGGCCGCCTCGCCGGACCGCGCACGGTCGTCGTCACCGGCCCGGACGGCGAACGGACCACCCTCACCGCCCGGCACGCCGTCGCCGTCTGCACCGGCAGCCGCGCCCGGCTGCCCGGCCTGCCCGGACTCGCCGACGTCCGGCCCTGGACCAGCCGGGAGGCGACCAGCGCCCAGGAGGTGCCGGGCCGGCTCATCGTCGTGGGCGGTGGCGTGGTGGCCACCGAGATGGCCGCCGTCTGGCAGGCCCTCGGCTCCCGGGTGACCGTCCTGGTGCGGGGCAAGGGCCTGCTGAGCCGCATGGAGCCGTTCGCCGGAGAACTGGTCGCCGAGTCGCTCAACGAGGCCGGGGCGGACATCCGAACCGGCACCTCGGTCGAGTCGGTGACCCGGCAGGACGGCACGGTCGTCGCCGTCACCGGCCACGGGGAACGCGTGGAGGCCGACGAGATCCTCTTCGCCACCGGACGCGCCCCGCGCACCGACGACATAGGCCTCGACAGTGTCGGCCTGGAGCCGGGCAGCTGGCTGCCGGTCGACGACAGCCTCCAGGTGACCGGAACCGACTGGCTGTACGCGGTCGGCGATGTCAACCACCGTGCGCTGCTGACCCACCAGGGCAAGTACCAGGCCCGTGTCGCGGGTGCCGCCATCGCCGCCCGCGCCTGCGGCGAACCGCTCCTCGACACCGGTGCGTGGGGAGCGCACGCCGCCACCGCCGATCACTCGGCCGTACCGCAGGTCGTCTTCGCCGACCCGGAGGCGGCGGCCGCCGGGCTCTCACTGGCGGAGGCCGAGCAGGCCGGTCACCGCGTCCGCGCCGTCGACGTCGAGTTCTCCTCGGTCGCCGGAGCGGGCCTGTACGTCGAGGGCTACCGGGGACGCGCCCGGATGGTCGTCGACGTGGAGCGCGAGATCCTGCGCGGGGTGACCTTCGTGGGCCCGGGCGTGGCGGAGCTGATCCACTCGGCGAGCATCGCCATCGCCGGTGAGGTACCGCTCAGCAGGCTGTGGCACGCCGTGCCGTCGTACCCCACGATCAGTGAGGTGTGGCTGCGGCTGCTGGAGGGCTACCGGGACAACTGAGCCTGCTCGCTCACTGAGGCAGCGCGAAGCCCAGCTCCCGTGCCGCTGCCTCCGGCGTCGGCTGCGCCCACCGCTGCGCCACCGCCCCGTTCGCGGACAGGGAGCGCAGCTCGGCGCGGTCGACGTAGAGCACGCCGTCCAGGTGGTCCGTCTCGTGCTGCACGATACGGGCGGGCCACCCGCTGAACAGCTCGTCCACGGCTCGGCCGTACTCGTCCGAGCCGGTCAGCCGCACCCGGGTGGGCCGGGCCACCACCGCCTGCCAGCCCGGCAGGCTCAGGCAGCCCTCGAAGAACCCGGCACGCGCGGCTCCCACCGGCTCGTACGACGGATTGACCAGCACCCGGAACGGCAGCGGCACCCGCCCGCGCGCCTGCCGCACCTCCTGGGGCACCGGCGCCGGGTCCTCGATCACGGCGATCCGCAGCCCCACGCCGACCTGCGGGGCCGCCAGACCCACTCCCGGGGCCGCGTGCATGGTGACGCGCAGCGCCTCGACGAACCGGGCCAGCAGCCCCGCGTCCAGCTGGCCGTCGAACGGCTCCGCGGGCTGACGCAGCACGGGGTCGCCGGCCGCGACGATCGGCAACGGGCCGTCCGCGGCGAGGAGTTGCTCGACACGCGCGGCGAGCGGCACACGGTCACGGGGTGCGGACATGGGGCCAGGATGCCATGACCCTCTGTCATGTGACGCAGGCCACTGAAAACTCCGGGAACTTCCTGCGCACCCGGCCCGACTACTGCACCACTACGGCCGAAAATCGCCCCCTCCCCGGAGAACCGCCCATGACCACAGCTCCCCCGACCGGCACGGACGCGTCAGCGCAGCCCGCCGCGCCGCCGCCGCGCTCCGGCCGGTGGGCGCCCCTGCGCCCGCTCGTCCTGCGCCTGCACTTCTACGCCGGGCTGCTCGTCGCCCCGTTCCTGCTGGTCGCGGCCACCACCGGTCTTCTGTACGCCGGTTCGTTCCAGGCCGAGAAGATCGTGTACGCCGAGCAGCTGACCGTCCCCGAGGTCGGGGACGCCGAGCTGCCCATATCCCAGCAGGTGGCCGCCGCCCGGGAGGCCCATCCCCAGGGATCGGTTTCGGCCGTGCGGCCCGCCCCGCAGGACGACGCCACCACGCGCGTCATGTTGTCCGGCGTGCCCGGCATCGACGAGGACCACACACTCGCCGTGTTCGTCGACCCGTACACCGGGAAGGTGCGCGGCGCCCTGGAGCAGTACGGCTCCAGCGGGGCGCTGCCGCTGCGCACCTGGATCGACGAGTTCCACCGGGATCTGCACCTCGGGGACACGGGCCGTCTCTACAGCGAACTGGCCGCGAGCTGGCTGTGGGTGATCGCCGGGGGTGGCCTCGTGCTGTGGTTCTCCCGCCGTCGCGCTCTGCGCAGGGTGCGCGGCACCGGCGGACGGCGCCGCACCCTCGGCCTGCACGGCACGATCGGCGTCTGGGCCGGCATCGGCTTCTTCTTCCTGTCGGCGACCGGCCTGACCTGGTCGACGTACGCCGGCGCGAACATCGACGAACTGCGCACCTCCCTCGGCCACTCCACACCCTCCGTGTCTGCCTCGGTGGGCGGCGACCACGGCGGGCACGGCGCCGCGGCGGCGCCCGGCGGTACCGGTGAGCACGGTGTCGGCCTCGACAAGGTGCTGGCCTCCGCCCGCTCCGAGGGGCTCGGCGACCCGGTCGAGATCGTCCCGCCGGCCGAGGCGGGCTCGGCCTACGTGGTGAAGCAGGTGCAGCGCGAGTGGCCCGGGAAGGCCGACGCGGTCGCGGTCGACCCGGGCACCGGCGAGGTCGTCGACGTGCTGCGGTTCGCCGACCATCCGCTGCTCGCGAAGCTGACCCGATGGGGCATCGACCTGCACACCGGCCTGCTGTTCGGGCTGGTGAACCAGATCGCCCTGATGCTGCTCGCGCTGTCCCTGATCGTGCTGATCGTGCTCGGCTACCGCATGTGGTGGCAGCGCGGCCGGGGGTCCGCCTTCGGCCGCCCGATCCCGCGCGGCGCGTGGGCGCAGGTGCCGCCGCACATCCTGGTCCCGCTGATGGCGGTGGTCGCCGTGGTCGGCTACTTCGTCCCGCTGCTCGGCATACCGCTGGCCGCGTTCGTCGTGGTGGACGTGATCCTGGGCGAGATCGCGCACCGCCGGGGGCGGCGGACGTACGGCACCGGGGGAGGGACCGCCGGCGGGACGGCCGCCGGATGAGGGCCGGCCCGGCCCCCCTGGGGAGGCCGGGCCGCGACCGTGGCCGCCGGGGGCGTGCCTCAGTCGCGCTCGCCGAAGTCACCGGCGAGCGCGGAGGCGATCCGCAGATGCGGCTCCGCCTCCTCCTGCCGGCCCTGGCGCTCGAGCGTGCGGCCGAGCATCAGCCGGGCGTACTGCTCGACGGGGTCGCGCTCCACGATGACGCGCAACTCCTCCTCCGCGCGCCGCAGCTGGGCCGAGTGGTAGTAGGCGCGGGCCAGCAGCAGCCGCGGCCCCGTCTGCTCCGGCACCTCCTCGACCAGTGCGCCGAGGACGCGCGCCGCGGCCGTGTAGTCCTTGGCGTCGAAGAACTTCCGCGCGCGGTCCCACCGCTCGGCCGCCGTTCCGTGGTCGTAGTACGTCGTGTCCACTCGTGACCTCCTTCGGTGCGGTCAACCGGCACGGGTAGTTGAATGTTCCACTACCTCGCGCGGTCGCGCGGCCTGAGGGGCGTCGCCGGCGTCTCGGGGGCGGCGAGCGGCGCCCCGTCGTACCCCTTCACCTCGCCGAACCTCTCGCCCGCCGTCCAGTCGGCACGCGCCTGCGCGATCTCCGCGTGCGTACGCCCGACGAAGTTCCATGATCAGCTCCTCCGCGAACGGCTCGCCGCCGAGCAGCATCACGCCCGCGTCCGACTCGGCGCGCAGCGGCAGTTCGTCCCGTCCGCAGCCGAGGTACAGCATCGAACCCGGCAGCACCGGCACGCCGTCGACGTGCACCTCTCCGGACATCGACAGCACCCCGTACTCGAAGTCGGGCACGAGCGGCAGCCGCACGTCCGCACCCCGGGCGAGCGCGAGGTCGGCGCCCACGAGGGGGGGGTGTACGTGGTGCCGGGGGATGCCGCGCCGTCGACGTCACCGAGGATCACGGTCGCCGTGAGGCCGGGCGCCGTGACCGTGGGCAGCTCGGCGTGGTGCTCGAACGCAGGGTCGGCGTGACGGTGCGCGTCGGGCAGGGCCGACCCGGAGCTGCGCGCCGTGCAGGAACCGGGCGTGCGATCCCGGGCTCTCCTCGGAGTGGCTGATCGCCCGGCCCGAGGTCATCAGCCCGGGCTCCTTCGGCCCGATGGTCTGCAGGCTGCCCGTCGAGTCCCGGTGCAGCACCTCGCCCTGGTGCAGCCAGCTGACCGTCTGCAGTCCCATGTGCGGATGCGGCGGCACCTGCATGCCGGGCTCGTCGGCGATGTCGTCGGGACCGTAGTGGTCGACGAAGGCCCACGCGCCGAACATGCGCCGGCCGAGGCTGGGCAGCAGCCGGCGCACCTCCGTCCTCTTCCCGAGCCGTACGTGCCGGGGGCTCAGCAATTCGCGGACGGGTTCGGCGACGACGAAGCCGCGTCCGCCGCACACGCCGGGCAGGGGCGCGCGGTCAAGGTTGCTCATGCGGCACAACCCAGCGGGGACCGTGGCCCGGCCCACGCGTCGTTCAGGCCTAGGGTGGAGGCGTGGGCGGCGGTGTCGTGACGCTGTTCCTGTGCGGGGACGTGATGCTCGGGCGCGGCGTCGACCAGATCCTCGCGCACCCCGCCGATCCGGGGCTGCGGGAGGGCTACGTCACGGACGCCCGCGACTACGTCGCGCTGGCCGAGGCGGTCAGCGGTCCGATCCCGGCGCCGGTCGGCCCCGCGTGGCCGTGGGGCGAGGCGTTGCGGGTGCTGGACGAGGCCGCGCCGGACGTCAGGATCGTGAACCTGGAGACCGCCGTGACGAGTTGCGGCTCCTTCGCGCCCGGCAAGGAGGTGCACTACCGCATGCACCCGGCCAACCTGCCCGCCCTGGCCGTGGCCCGTCCGGACGTCTGCGTGCTCGCCAACAACCACGTCCTGGACTTCGGACGCCCCGGTCTGCGTCAGACCCTGGACGCGCTGGACGCGGCCGGCCTGCGGACCGCAGGCGCGGGACACGACGCCGCCGGTGCGTACGCGCCCGCCGTGGTGCCGCTCCGTACCGGCGGACGGATCCTGGTCTTCGCCCTCGGTACCCGTTCCAGCGGCATCCCGCCGGAGTGGGCGGCGAGCGGTGACGCGGCCTCCGGCGTCGCGTACGTCCCGGGCCTCTCGTCCGGCGCGGCGGACGCCGTCGTCCAGCGCGTCCGACGGGTCAAGCGGCCCGGTGACCTCGTGGTCGTCTCCGTGCACTGGGGTTCGAACTGGGGCTATCTCGTCCCCCGTGACCAGGTCCGCTTCGCGCACGCCCTCGTGGACGGCGGCGTCGACCTCGTCCACGGCCACTCCTCGCACCACCCCCGCCCGCTGGAGGTCCACCGGGACCGGCTGATCCTCCACGGCTGCGGCGACTTCGTCGACGACTACGAGGGCATCCCCGGTCACGAGGAGTACCGCGACGACCTCCGCCTCGCCCACCTCGTCACGCTGGAGGCGGACACCGGGCGCCTGACGGGCCTGCGCATGGTGCCGTTGCAGGCCCGGCGGATGCGGCTGGAGCCCGCGTCCGTCCGGGACCGCCGATGGCTGTGCGGCATCCTCGACCGGATCAGTGCGGGCGTGCACGTCGATCCGGCGCCGGACGGGACCCTCACGCTGGTGCGGTGAATCCGCGCCGGCGCGGTTACTCGGGCCACATGACTGACATCGACATCAGCAGTAGCGCATTCGACGACCATTCCTTCATCGCGCGCCGCTACGCCTACGAGGGGGAGAACGTCTCGCCCCCGCTGGCGTGGAGCGGCGTCCCGCACGACGCGACGGAGCTGGTGCTCCTGTGCGAGGACCCGGACGCCCCGTCGGGCACGTTCGCGCACTGGATCGTGGTCGGCATCGATCCCCACAGTCAGGGCGTCGACGCCGGGCAGGTCCCGCCCGGCGGGACCGAACTCGTCAACGGCTACGGAGAGCGCGGGTGGGGCGGCCCGCATCCCCCGCCGGGCGACGACGCCCACCACTACTTCTTCCGGCTCTACGCGCTGTCGGAACCGTGCGTGCTTCCCGACGCGCCGAACGCCGCGCAGGTGCACGAGACGGTCGAGCGGCGGGAGGTCGCCGACGGCACGCTGGTGGGCCTCTACCGGCGCTGAAACCGGGCCACGAGTTCGGTTGCCGGCGGTTGCGCCGGGGTGCGCGACAGCAGCCGGCTCAGGGCGTGCGCCCCCATCGGCGGCGTCAGGGCCGTGCGCGGCGGCGTGGCGTCGACGGCGCGCGCGAGCCGGGGGAACGGGCTCGCTGAAGGGGGGAGTTCGCCCTGCCCTCTGGCCGCCACGGGTTGCGGTGTCTTAGACTCTCAGTCCAAGTACTGGATTGCTGGTCCAATGAGGTGGCCGATGCCCGACCTGGATGCCCAACGGGACGCGATCCTCGCCGCGCTGGTACCGGTCGCCGAGGGCATCGCCGCGACGTTCGGTGCGGTGTGCGAGGTGGTGGTGCACGACTACCGGCGGCCGGAGAAGTCGGTGGTCGCCGTCGCCGGGTCGGTGACCGGGCGGGCCGTGGGCGGCGCGATGAGCGAGATCGGCATGCGCGTGCTCGCCCGCGGCGACGAGGCCCGGGACGAGCTGAACTACCTCACCCGCACCGGCGACGGGCGGTTGCTGAAGTCGTCCACGATGGTGCTGCGTGACTCGACGGGCACGGTGTTCGGCGCTCTGTGCGTCAACGTGGACGCCGGCGCGGTCCAGCAGGCCCACGCACTGCTCGGCGCGCTCGCCGGGACGGGCGAGACGGTGCAGGCGCCGGTCACCACCTTCGGCAACGACATCGACTCGGTCGTCGACGCCATCCTCGATGCCCACCGGCTGCGCCGGCACCAGAGCTGGGCCGGCCTCGACCGGGCAGGGCGCGTCGAACTCTTCCGCAGCCTCGACGAGCACGGCGTGTTCGCGGTCCGCCGCGCGATCGAGCAGGTCGCCGCCCGCCTCGGGATCTCCCGGGCTTCCGCCTACAACTACCTCTCCCAGGCCCGTGCCGCGACCGGCCCCGCTTGCGAAGGAGCCCGCCCGTGACGACCTCCACCCCGCCTGTCACCCTCGACGACGTGCGGGACGCCGCCGCACGGCTGAAGGGCGTGGTGCACCGCACCCCCGTCCTGCGCTCCCGCACCCTCGACGCTCTGGCCGGCGCCGAAGTGCTCCTGAAGTGCGAGAACTTCCAGCGGGTCGGCGCCTTCAAGTTCCGCGGCGCCTACCACACCGCCTCGCGGCTCACGCCCGGGCAACTGGCCCGGGGCATCGCCACGTACTCATCGGGCAACCACGCCCAGGCCGTCGCCCTCGCCGCCCGCGAACTGGGCACCACCGCGGTGATCGTGATGCCGGAGGACGCCCCCGCCTCCAAGCGGGACGCCACCGCCGGATACGGCGCCGAGATCGTCACCTACGACCGCTACACCGGCGACCGGGTCACGCTCGCCGAGTCCCTGGCGGCGGAGCGCGGCCTCACCGTCATCCCGCCGTACGAGCATCCACATGTGATCGCCGGGCAGGGCACCGCCGCGCTCGAACTCGTAGAGGAGGTGGGGGAACTGGACGCGCTGATCACGCCGGTCGGCGGGGGCGGGCTGATCGCCGGCAGCGCCACCGTGGTCAAGGCGCTGCGCCCAGGTGCCCGGGTGATCGGCGTCGAGCCGGAGACCGGCGACGACACGAAGCGGTCGCTGGAGGCCGGCCACCGGGTCAGCGTGCCGGTGCCGCACACCATCGCCGACGGGCAGGCCCTGCACACGCCCGGCGAGCTGACCTTCTCCCTGAACCGTCGGCTCGTCGACGGCATCACGCTGGTCACCGACGACGAGATCCGGGCCGCGATGCGGTTCGCCTTCGAGCGGCTGAAGATCGTCGTCGAACCCAGCGGCGCGACCCCGCTGGCCGCCCTGCTCTCCGGTCGCGTTGCGCAACTGCCGCGTCGGGTCGGCGTGATCATCTCCGGCGGCAACATCGACGCCGACCGCTTCGCCCGTCTCTGCGCGAGCGCCGGCTGAGCGCTGGGTGGCGGGCCGGGGCCGCGCGGGCGGACGATGAAAGGGCGGGCCCGGCCCTCGCCGATACCGCTCACGTCCTCCCGGAGCGTGCGACGGGGACCGGCACCCGGCCGGAAAGGAGGAGCGGTCATGATAGAGGTGAAGACGCTCGACAAACCGGACGAGCGGCGCGACTTCCCGCGCGGCCACCTGGAGGCCGTCCACCTCTCGGGGCTCGACTTCGCGGTGGCGACCTTCGAGCCGGGCTGGCGCTGGACGGAGTCCATCGCCCCCCTCGCGGGCACCGAGCTCTGCGAGATCCACCACAACGGCTATGTCCTCCAGGGCAGGATGCGCCTGCGCATGGACGACGGCGCCGAGCAGGAGATCGGCCCCGGCGACGTCTTCGTCTGCACGCCCGGGCACGACGCCTGGGTCGTAGGTGACGAGCAGGTCGTCCTCTACGACTTCGCCGGCTCCATGGCGAGGGAGTACGCCAAGGACGAGTAGCGCGAGGGGAGTACGGACGCGAGCGGGCGCCGCGCCGCGCCCGCTCGCGGGAGCCTCACACGACGACGACGATCTTCGCGCGGGCGTGCTCCTGCTCCAGGTGCCGTATCGCCTGCGGTGCCTCGCTCAGCGGATAGGTGCGCTCCACGACCGGGGATACCTTCCCCGACTCCGCCAGGTCCCGTAGCTCCGCGAGGTTCTCCTTGCTCGCCTTCGCCGGGAGTTCGAGCAGCCGCTGGCCGACGAAGGGCGCCAGCAGGCGCCGCCTGAGGAACAGCCCCATCGGGCCGATCAGGCTGCCGCCGTCGTAGAAGCCTCCCCCGGACAGGACGAGTGTTCCGCCGGGGGTGAGGGAACGCCGGAGGTCGGCCAGGGTCCGGTTGCCCACCAGGTCCAGTACCACCTCGTGGCGGTGGCCGGCGCGGGTGAAGTCCTCCCGTGTGTAGTCGACGACGTGGTCCGCCCCGAGCGAGCGGACCAGTTCCACGTTCCGCGTGCTGCACACGCCGGTGACCTCCGCGCCGTACGCCTTGGCGATCTGCACGGCGAACGTGCCCACCCCGCCCGACGCGCCGTTGACCAGGACCGTCCGGCCCGGCTCCACCCGGGCCACGTCACGCAGGCCGATGAGCGCCGTGTTCGCGGCCAGGGGCATGGCCGCCGCCTGCGCGAAGGTGAGGCGGGCCGGTTTGCGGTCCACCGCGCCGTCGGAGACACACACGAACTCCGCGAACGCCCCGTCGGCCTCGCCGTACACCTCGTCGCCCGGCGCCAGCCCCTGCACCGCGGCGCCGACCTCCTCCACGATCCCGGCGAAGTCCCGGCCCCGGACGGCCGCCTTCGGTCTGCGGAGCCCGAACGCCGCTCGCGCGATCTTCGGATCGCCGTGCATGTAGTGCCAGTCGTAGGCGTTGACCGAGGCCGCGCGCACCCGCACCAGCACCTCGCCCGCCGCCGGCACCGGCCGGTCGACCTCCCGCAACTGAAGCGTGTCCCATCCGCCGTACCGGTCCTGAACCACTGCCCTCATGGGTCCCCCCTCCGTTGCGGCGAGCGTAGGGAAGAACCGGCGGCACGGACATCGGGGCCGGACCCCGACATCGCCTCGGGGACAGCCATGGCTTGCCCCCGGAAACCGATCGGTTTACTCTCGTCATGAGCTGCGAAACCGATCGGTTTCCCGGTCGGTGCGAGCCGATCGCTCCGCCGGCTCATCCCTGGCGCCGAGACAGTAAGGACAATCCCATGACGACCCTCGAAGGCTCCGTCGCCCTCGTCACCGGCGGCAGCCGGGGCATCGGAAAGGCGCTGGTGTCGGCGCTGTACGAGCGCGGCGCGAAGAAGGTGTACGCCACTGCCCGCGACCCCCGCACGGTCACGCACCCCGATGCCGTGCCGCTCGCGCTGGAGGTCAGCGACCCTGCGTCCGTCGCGGCCGCCGCCGCGCAGGCCCAGGACGTCACCGTCCTGATCAACAACGCGGGCGCCGCGGTGAGCGCCAACTTCCTCGACTCGCCGGTGGAGGACGTGCGCCGCGAGTTCGAGACCAACTTCTTCGGACCCCTCCTCGTGACCCGGGCCTTCGTCCCGGTCCTGGAGCGCAACGGCGGGGGGCACATCCTCAACGTCCACTCGGTGCTGTCCTGGCTCGGCCTGGCCGGTTCCTACAGCGCCTCCAAGGCAGCCTTCTGGTCCCAGACCAACTCCCTGCGCCTGGACCTCAGGCCGCGCGGAATCGAGGTCACCGGCCTGCACGTCGGCTGGGTCGACACCGAAATGGCCGCGAAGGTGGACGCGCCGAAGACCACGCCCGAGAGCGTCGCGGCGCAGGCCCTCGACGGCATCGCCTCCGGCGCCTTCGAGGTGCTGGCCGACGACCTCTCGCGGCAGGTCAAGGCGGGCCTGTCGGCCGACCTCGCGGCGCTCTACCCGCAGCTCGCCGCCTGATCAGACCGGCAGCAGGCGGGCGATCAGTCCGCTGAGCTGACGGGCGTTGCGGCACTCGTGCATCTCGGCCAGCTCGGCGTAGGCGGGGGCGGCGGAGTCGCCGGTGCCCCACTGGGAACGCGGCTCGGGGTTCAGCCAGTACACCCGGCGCGCCCGCCCGCCGATCCGCCGCAGGGCCGCCAGGTTCGGGTCGCTCATGTTCGTCCGGGCGTCGCCGAGGACGAACACCGTCGTCCGCGGGCCGACCGCGTCGCCGTACCGCTCGGCGAACTCGCCCAGCGCGACGCCGTAGTCACTGCTGCCGTGCCAGCCGGTGAGGGTCGCCTCGGCGCGGATGCGCGCGCTCAGACCCTCGGAGTCGGCGGCGCCGTGCACCAGCAGCCCGGTCACCTCGTCGATCCGGTTGACGAACGCGAACACGCGCAGCTTGCTGAACTGGTCGTGCAGCGCCTGCACCAGCAGCATCGTGAAGTCCGAGAAGCCGGAAACCGAACCCGACACGTCGCACAGCAGGACCAGCTCGGGCCGGACCGGCCGCCGCCGGCGCAGCACCGGCCGCATCGGCACCCCGCCGGTCGACAGCGAGCCGCGCAAGGTGCGGCGCAGGTCGATGCTGCCCCGCGCGGCCCGGCGCCGCCGGGCGGCCAGCCGGGTGGCGAGCTTGCGGGCGAGCGGCTGCACGGCCCGGCGCAGCTCCGCCAGCCGGTCCTTCCCGGCGTAGAGGAAGTCGACCCGGTCGGCGGTGGGTGCCACGGCGCGCCGCGCCAGCACCTCCCGGCCGCGCCGCTCGGCCACCCGGCGCCGGGCCTCCGCCGCCACCAGGGCGCGAAAGGCCTCGATGCGCCGCCGGATCTCGTCGTCCAGCAGCCGGTCCGCGAACCCCCCGCCGCCCGGCCGGCCCCGCACGTCGGCGCGGACCCGGGCGAGCAGTGTCTGCGGGCGGATCCGGTCCAGCGTCTGGTACGCCGACCAGCCGTCCGTCCCCGGTGAACTCCCGTACCCGCCGAAGCCGTCGACGGCCTCGATCGCCAGCCGGCCGAGCAGCGTGCCGTCGTCGTCGGCCAGCGCCGCCGCGAGCCGGTCGCGCAGGTCGTCCCGGTCCGCCGCCTCGCCGTCCGGCCCGCCCACAGCGCGCGGGAAGTACAGGTCGAAGACCGGGTCGAACACCGGCCGCTGGCCCGCGGTGTGCACCAGCGTCGCGGCGAGCCCCTCACGCAGCAGCTCGCGGTCGGCCAGTCCCAGCACCTGAACCGCCCGCGCCGCGTCCACGGTCTCGCCGGTGCCGACGCGGACGCCGTGCGCACGCAGCGCGGCCACGAAACCCGTGAGCCGGGAGGCGACGTCGGACGTCATACGGCGTCCAGGTCCAGCTTGGCCGCGGCCTTCAGCACGTCGTCCTGGTGCTTCAGCAGCACGCCCAGCGTGTCGCGCACCACGTCCTCGTCGAGGGTGTCCGCGCCGAGCGCCAGCAGGGTGCGGGCCCAGTCGACGGTCTCCGCGACCGAGGGCGCCTTGCGCAGGTCCATCGCGCGCAGGGCGCCCACCACCCGGACCACCGACTCGGCCAGCGCCGCGTCCATGCCGGGCACCCTCAGCCGGACGATCCGCCGCTCCAGCTCCTCCTCGGGGAAGCCGATGTGGAGGAACAGGCAGCGGCGGCGCAGCGCCTCGGACAGCTCGCGGGTCGCGTTCGAGGTGAGCACCACGAAGGGGTGGCGCGTGGCGGCGACCGTGCCCAGTTCCGGCACGGACACCTGGAAGTCGCTGAGCACCTCCAGCAGCAGTCCCTCCACCTCGACGTCGGCCTTGTCGGTCTCGTCGATCAGCAGCACCTTGGGGTCGTCGCCGCGGATGGCGGTCAGCAGGGGCCGCGCGAGCAGGAACTCCTCGCTGAAGATGTCGGTACGCGTCTCGTCCCACGTCTCGTCGCGTCCCGCGCTGATGCGCAGCAGCTGCTTCGCGTGGTTCCACTCGTACAGCGCCCGGGACTCGTCGACGCCCTCGTAGCACTGGAGCCGTACCAGCCGGGCCCCGGCGACCTGGGCGACGGCCTTGGCGAGTTCGGTCTTCCCGACGCCCGCCGGGCCCTCCACCAGGAGCGGCTTGCCCAGGCGGTCGGCGAGGAAGACGGTCGTGGCGACCGCGGGCGACGCCAGGTAGCCGGTCTCGGCGAGGCGAGCGGAGACATCGTCGACGGAAGTGAACAACCGGGCCTCCGGCGGTCGGGGCGTGACGGAACCGGCTCCTATCTAAGCGCTTGTTCAGCTCTCCTGTCACCCGTTCTCCGGGAGGCCGGGGGTTGTATACCGATCGGTTTCCTTTGTCGTCCTCGCGCGGTAACCTCGCGGTATGGCCATGACGGACGACGCCTCCCCCCGCGACCGGCTGCTCGACGCCGCCGCCCAGCTCTTCTACCGCGACGGCGTCTCCATCGGTGTGGAGGCGCTGTGCCGGGCCGCCGGGGTGTCCAAGCGGTCGATGTACCAGCTCTTCGAGAGCAAGGACGAGATGCTCGCGGCAAGCCTGGAACGGCAGCTCCCGCGCTACGAGGCACAGCTCGCGCCCGGGCCCGAGGACGCAGGATCGCCCCGCGAGCGGATCCTCCACGTCTTCGAACGGCTGGAGAAGGTCTCGGTGGCGGCCGACTACCACGGGTGCCGCTATCTCGCGGCGCTGGTCGAGCTGAAGGACCCCGAGCACCCGGCGAGCGTCGTCGCCCGCGCCGGCAAGGAGCGGCTGAAGAGCATCTTCCGCACCCAGGCCGAACGCGGCGGCGCCCGGGACCCCGAGCTGCTCGCCCGGCAGCTGCTGCTGGTCTTCGACGGCGCGAGCGCCAGGGCCGGGGCACGCGTGGAGGTACTCGACGACGGCCTCGCGACGGCGACCGCGGTGGCGCTGCTGGACGCGGCGGGCGTGAAGTAGCGCAGCTCGGCGCCGGCGGCGAAGGGCCCGCGCGGGGGCGGCGTACGACAGGTGGGCGGCCCCCCTCGGCGGCCCCTCGGCGCCGCCCGCGCCCGCCACCCGCCCCGGCGTCGCCCCGCGAGGCGCTGCTGCCCGACTTCCGGGGCCCGGTGAACGGGCGGCGCGGTCCGGGCGCCGCACCCGCCCCCCGTCGGACACCGGCTGGTCGAGCAGTTGTCCGAGGCCGACGCCGGAAAGCGCATGAACCCCCGTCACGAAATGTCCTCGGCGACGCCCCGGACGGGTCAGCACAACGAGCCGGCCCACCGGCCGGCCCGATGCAATGGACAGGTGACCGCGCCCCCGGACGACTGCCTCGCGCGCAACGAATGGATCTGCGGCGACTATCTGAACACCCGCCGCGAGATCCTCCTCGACGCCGTGGGCCAGCACCTCCAGCTGACGTCCGTCTCGGTGCTCGTCGCCCTCGCCCTCGCCCTGCCGCTCGCGGTGCCGGCCCGCCGCTGGGGCTGGGCGGCCGGTCCCGTCCTCGGCGTGACGACCATCCTCTACACGATCCCTTCGCTGGCGATGTTCTCGCTGCTGCTCCCCGTGTACGGGCTGTCGGCGACGCTCGTGGTCGCCGGGCTGGTCCTGTACTCGCTGACCCTGCTGGTGCGCAACATCCTCGCCGGGCTGCGGGCCGTCCCCGAGGAGACCCGGCAGGCGGCCCGCGGCATGGGCTACGGACCGGTCCGCCTGCTGCTCACCGTCGAGCTGCCACTCGCGCTGCCGGCCGCGATGGCCGGGCTGCGGATCGCCACGGTGTCCGCGGTCTCGCTGGTGACGGTCGGCGCGATCGTCGGCTTCGGCGGCCTCGGCAACCTGATCTACGCGGGCATGAACACGTTCTTCAAGGCGCAGGTGCTGACGGCGTCCGTGCTGTGCGTGGTGATCGCGGTGGCGGCCGATCTGCTCCTGCTGGGCGTCCAGCGGCTGATCACGCCCTGGACGAGGGCCCGTACATGAACACGCTCTTTGGCACCTGGGACTGGCTCACCGACCCCGCGAACTGGTCGGGAGCCGACGGCATCTGGCAGCGGCTGCTCCAGCATCTCGTGCTCACGGTGGTCTGCCTGATCGTCAGCTGCCTGATCGCCCTGCCGGTCGCGGTGGTGCTCGGGCACCTGGGCAAGGGGGGTGCGCTCGCGGTCAACATCTCCAACGCCGGCCGCGCGGTCCCCACGTTCGCGGTGCTGGTCCTGCTGCTGCTGACCCCCGTCGGCGCGTGGGGCGAGGGGCCCACCGTGGTCGCCCTGGTGCTGTTCGCCGTACCGCCCCTGCTGACGAACGCGTACGTCGGCATGCGCGAGGTCGACCGCAGCACGGTGCGGGCGGCGCGGGGGATGGGGATGACGGGCCGCCAGGTGATGTCGCGGGTGGAACTGCCCCTCGCCGCCCCGATGATCCTGAACGGGATGCGGATCGCCGCCGTCCAGCTCGTCGCGACCGCCACCATCGCCGCCCTCGCGGGCGGGGGAGGGCTGGGCCGGATCATCACGGCCGGCTTCAACCTGGCCAGCACGCCGACGGTGGTGGCCGGCGCGGTGCTGGTCGCCGTGTTCGCCCTGATCGTCGAGTGCCTCTTCGAGATCGCCGAGCGCCTGGCACCGGCGTGGGCGAGGGGCACGCCATGAACCGCCGTACGCCTGCGGCGGCAGTCCTTCTGCTCCTGACGCTCCTGACGGCGGCCTGCTCCACCGGGCCCTCCCTGGAGAGCCAGGGCGAGGTCACCGCCCCGCCCGGTGACAGCCGCCATCTGACCGTCGGCTCCGCGGGGTTCACCGAGAGCGACCTGCTCGCCCAGATGTACGCGCTGCTGCTGGACCAGGCGGGCTACCAGACGTCCGTCATCACCGTCGCCAACCGCGAACTGTACGAACCCGCCCTGGAATCCGGCCAGATCGACGTGGTCCCGGAGTACGCGGCCACCTTCGCCGACTGGCTGAACGCCAAGACCGACGGCCCCGGCGCACCGCCCGCCGGCTCGCCCGACCTGGACACCACCATGCGGGCCCTGCGCCGCCTCGCGACGCCCCGCGGCCTGACCGTCCTCGAACCCGGCCGGGCCGTCGACCAGAACGCCTTCGCGGTGAGCGCCTCGTACGCGCGCCGGCACGGCCTCAGGACCCTCAGCGACCTCGGCAGGTCCGGCCTGAAGGTACGGCTCGCGGCGGGCGACGAATGTGTGCAGCGCCCCTACTGCGCCCCCGGACTGCGCAAGGTGTACGGCATCGACATCGTCGCCGTCGATCCCAAGGGGGTCGGCACCACCCAGGCCAAACGGGCGGTGCAGAGCGGTCACGACCAGATGGTCCTCACCACCACGACCGACGCCACGCTCGGTGAGTTCGGCCTGGTGATCCTCGCCGACGACAAGCACCTCCAGAACGCCGACCACGTCGTCCCGGTCGTCAACCGGGCCCGCGCCGGCGCCCCTGGCGTGACCAAGGCCCTCGACAGGCTGAACGCCGTCCTCACCACCGCCGACCTCGCCTCCATGAACCAGCAGGTGGACAGCTGGCGCCGCCTGGCCTCGGACGTCGCGCGGACGTATCTGCGGGACGAAGGGCTGCTCACGTGAGGTTGTCGGTGGCGACCGGTACGTTCCGGTCATGGGTGTCTATCTGGTCGACGTCGGTGCGCGGGAGTGGTTCGGTCAGGAGAGGTACGAGGACGGGGACCCGGACGACGGGCGGTTGGGCGCTGTCGCCACGGCCCTGAACGCGGAACTGAGCAGACGCGGCCTGCCGCCCTTCGAGCCCCCGGCCTTCGGGACGGGCCCGGCTGCCGGCGCCGGTCCGGCGTTCGAGGAGAAGCTCGTTCCTCCCATGGACGGCTTCCTGGCGCTGTGCCGGGCGCATCTGCCTCAGGCGCGGACCTGGACCCTCTGCGGCTGGTCGGTGCTGCTGCCGGTCTCCCTCGACAGGGAGATCGTGCTGCCCGTCGCCTCCGCGCACGACGTCGAGACGACCGTCGCGGGCGCGCCCCAGGTGCTCGCCCTGGCGCGGCGGCTGGCGGCGGCGGTCGGACTGCCCGACGGGATACCGGCGACCGGCCGCAACCTCGAACTGACGGCGTGGTTCCTCGACGGCCCCGCGCGGCGGGCAGCCGCCGCCGGGCCGGGACCCTGGAGCGCGGACCTGGACAGCACGTTCTACGTCGCGCTGTACCTACGCGCCGCGGAACACGCGCTGAGATATGGGCGCCCGATCGTCTCCTCGTGACAATGACGCACCCCCGCCACCGGCCTCACACGCCCCGCCACCGGCCTCACGCGTCCGCCACCGGCCTCACGCGTCCGCCACCGGCCTCACGCGTCCGCCACCGAGTCGAAGTCCACCTCTCTCCGGGGCACGCCCTGGGCGTCCGCGTCCACCGAGCGGCGCAGGGCCTCGTGGAGTTTGGCGGGGGTCAGCACGCCGAGGAAGCGGGAGCCCTGAAGGACCGCGACCCAGCCGGCGTCGTGCTGGAGCATGACGCCGAAAGCCTGTTTGAGTGGCGCGCCCACCGGTACCCACGCGTTCATGCGGTGCGTGAGGTCGCCGACGGAGGCGCTCGGGCCGAGTTCGTCGATGCCGACCCAGCCGTGCAGGTCGCCGTGCCCGTCCAGGACCACCGCCCACCGGGCGCCCTGGGCGCGCAGCCGCTGTGCCGCCAGGCCGGACGGCTCCTCCAGGCGGGCGATCGGCGGCTGTTCCAGATCACCGGGCTCGATCGTGGTCACCGACAGCCGCTTCAGCCCCCGGTCGGCACCGACGAACTCGGCGACGTACGGCGTCGCCGGCGTGCCCAGCACCGCCCCGGGCGTGTCGAACTGCTCGATCCGTCCCTGGCCGTACACGGCGATCCGGTCGCCGAGCCGTACCGCCTCCTCGATGTCGTGCGTGATCATCAGGACCGTCTTGCGCACCGTGTCCTGCATCCGCAGGAACTCGTCCTGCAACTGCTCCCGCACCACCGGGTCGACGGCCCCGAACGGCTCGTCCATCAGCAGCACCGGCGGGTCCGCCGCGAGCGCACGCGCCACCCCGACCCGCTGCCGCTGTCCGCCGGACAGCTGGTGCGGATAGCGCGGTCCGTACGTCGCCGGGTCCAGCCCCACCATTTCGAGCAGCTCCGCAGCCCGCGCCCGGGCCTTCGTCCGCTTCCAGCCGACCAGTGACGGCACGGTCGCCGTGTTGTCGAGGATCGTGCGGTGCGGGAAGAGGCCGACCTGCTGGATGACGTAACCGATACGCCGCCGCAGCCGCACCGGATCGACCGAGGCGATGTCCTCGCCGTCCACCAGGATCCGGCCCGAGCTCGGCTCGATCAGCCGGTTGACCATCATCATGGTCGTCGTCTTGCCGCAGCCCGACGGTCCCACGAGCGTGACGAGTTCGCCCTCGGCCACCTCGAAGGTGAGCCCGTCCACCGCGGTCGTACCGTCGGGATACCGCTTGGTGACCTGCTCGAACCGGATCATGACCTCACGCTAGCCGGGGCACCGGCAGCGTGCCCCTTCGTGCGGCCCCGGCACCTGCCGAACGGTTGACTCCGTTGCTGCACGGTTTCGATCCAGGCCTCTGTTTCGATCCAGGCCTGCGTCAACGCCTGTACCGGGCGGCTCTGTCGCGCCCGCCGGGCGCTACGAGCCGGCCTCGGCCCTTGCCTGATCCTCCACCAGCACCACCTCCAGGGTGCGCGGGCCGTGCACCCCCTCGACCCGGTCCAGCTCGATGTCGCTGGTCGCCGACGGGCCGGAGATCCACGTCAGCGGGCGGGCCGGGTCGAGGAGTTCCAGGGCCCGGGGCACGGAGGAGACGACCTGGTCCGGCACCCGTACGACACAGATGTGATGGTCCGGGACGAGCGTGATACGGCGGCGGCCCTGGTCCGGACCGCCGTCCAGGACGATGGTGCCGGTCTCGGCGACGGCGAGGGCGCAGCCGGTGACCACGCTGTCGATCCGGTCCAGCTCGGCCGGGGTGTCCTCCCCTCGGTCCGGGACCTGTTGGACGCCGGCGGCCGCTAGCCACGACGGCTCCAGCCCCGGCGGCACGAGCACCCTCCCGGCGCCTCGCGCGGCCAGTATCGCGGCGAGTGCCGCCGCCAGGTCGCCGGCCGTGCAGCGGTGCACGATCGCCCGGTAGTCCGCCAGGTTCTCGGCGAGCAGCGCCACCGTCTCCGCGGCGCTCCGCTCCCCGTGCTCGCGCAGATAGTCCCGGACCACCGCCTGCTCGTACGGCGTGTCGTCCCTGGGCACGTCCGCCAGCGCGCGCCGCACCCGGCCGAGGATCCGCTCCCGGCTGCTCACTTCGTCCCGTCCTTCCCGCTGCCGCCGTGCGTGCGCTGCCACCAGTCCCGGAACGGCTCGGAAGGCACCGGCGGCAGATCCCGGCTGCCGCTCCACGCCCGGCCGGGACCCGGAAGGGTGCGCGGATGGAAGCGCCGGCTGCGCGAGGCGAGCCGCTGACCGGCCCGCAGGGCACCGGGGTGGGCGAACGCCCAGCGGGCCGCCCGCATCGCCGTCCGCTCGGCGGCATGTCCCTTGGCCGGCCTCAGCACGACCTTGTTGCCGCCGCGGACCGCCGGGCCGCCCTGCACGACCCGCTCCCGCAGATGCACCAGCACCTCGGGGATGTCGATGGCCACCGGGCACACGTCGTAGCAGGCCCCGCACAGCGACGAGGCGTACGGCAGGGAGGCGTCGATCTCGCTCGCGGTGCCCCGCAGCTGGGGGCTGAGGATGGCGCCGATCGGGCCCGGGTAGACCGAGCCGTACGCGTGACCACCCGCGCGCTCGTACACGGGGCACACGTTGAGACACGCCGAGCAGCGGATGCAGCGCAGGGCCTGCCGGCCGACCTCGTCGGCGAGCGTGTCGCTACGGCCGTTGTCGAGCAGCACCAGGTGGAAGGTGCGCGGACCGTCTCCGTCGGTGGTGCCTGTCCACATCGACGTGTACGGGTTCATGCGCTCGGCGGTCGAGGAGCGGGGGAGTGTCTGCAGGAACACCTCCAGGTCCCGCCAGGTCGGCACGAGCTTCTCGATGCCGACGACCGAGATCAGCGTCTCGGGGAGGGTGAGGCACATCCGCCCGTTGCCCTCGGACTCCACGACCACCAGCGTGCCCGTCTCGGCGACCATGAAGTTGGCGCCGGAGACGGCGACCTTGGCGCGCAGGAACTTCTCGCGCAGGTGCAGCCGTGCGGCCTCGGCCAGTTCGGCGGGCGTGTCGGTGAGGCCGACGGGGGCCGGGCGGCCCCACTCGCCCATCTCGCGGGTGAAGATCTCCCGGATCTCACCGCGGTTGCGGTGGATCGCCGGGACCAGGATGTGCGAGGGCCGGTCCTTGCCCAACTGCACGATCAGCTCGGCGAGATCGGTCTCGTAAGCCCGGATGCCCTGTTCGAGTAGGGCCTCGTTCAGCTCGATCTCCTGCGTGGCCATCGACTTGACCTTGACGACCTCCAACTCGCCGGTCTCCCTGACCAGGCCGGCGACGATCCGGTTGGCCTCCTCGGCGTCGGCAGCCCAGTGGACGGTGCCGCCCGCCGCCGTCACCGACTCCTCCAACTGCACGAGGTAGCGGTCGAGATGGCGGAGCGTGTGATCCTTGATGCGCCGCCCCGCCTCCCGCAGTCGCGCCCAGTCCTCGACCTCGGCGACCGCCTTCTCCCGCTTGGCGCGGATGGTGTGCGTGGCGTGCCGCAGATTGCCGCGCAGGGTGGGATCGCGCACCGCCTCGTGCGCGGCAGCCGGAAACGCCGGCATTCCGACGAACGTTCCGCTCAGGGCGCCGGCTCCTCCTCGGTGCTCGCCAGGATCTCCGCGATGTGGACCGGCCGCATCCCGCTGCGCAGCCGGGTCATGGTGCCGCCGATGTGCATCAGGCACGAGTTGTCCGCCGCGCACAGCACCTCGGCGCCCGTCGACTCGGCGTTGCGCACCTTGTCGGCACCCATCGCGGCCGACACGTCGGCGTTCTTCAGTGCGAACGTGCCGCCGAACCCGCAGCACTCGTCCGCACCCGGCAGTTCGACCAGCTCCAGCCCCTTCACCGCCTGAAGCAGCCTGCGAGGACGGTCCCCGAGGCGCAGTCCGCGCAGCCCGTGGCAGGTGGGGTGATAGGTCACCCGGTGCGGGTAGGAGGCGCCCACGTCCGTCACCCCCAGCACGTCCACCAGGAACTCGGTGAGTTCGTACGTCTTCGGCACCACCGGCGCCAGCGCGGTCGCCAGCGTGCCGCCGCGGCCCTCGGCCCGTGCCCGCGCGCCCAGCCGCGGATACAGCTCCCGCACCATCGCCGCGCACGACCCGGACGGCGTCACGATCGCCTCGTACTCGCCGAAGACATCGGAGAAGTGCCGTGCGAGCGGCTCCGCGTCGCGCCGGTAGCCCGTGTTGTAGTGGGCCTGCCCGCAGCAGGTCTGTGCCATCGGGAAGTCGACCTCGACGCCCAGTCTGGTCAGCAGTTCCACGACGGCGCGCCCGGTGTCCGGATACAGAGTGTCGTTGACGCAGGTCAGGAACAGGGCGACACGCATCGCGGCTCCTTGGGTCGATCATCCGACGAGTGCAGGGTAGTGCGGCGGCCCGGCCCGGCCCAGACCCCGCTCACCCTCCGGCGAGCCGGGTCCCGGCCACCCGCCAGGGCTCCGTGCCGCCGCGCGGTGCGTGGCGGGCGAGCGGCGGCGTACGGTCCGGCAGCCGCCGGCACCTCCGGTCAGGCGCCGGGTCGTGCTCCAGCCGTAGCTGGTGGTCCGCCGCTCCAGCCTCACGGGCCGCTGAACGGCCGCACTGACCCGGCGTGCGGCGCCGGACGGTATCCGGCCACTGAACCGTCGTTCAGTGGACGTTCATGATCCCCGGAGGTGGCGGCGATCCGGTGATGTGCTGAACTGGGACGCGGCCCGCACCGTCGTCAGCCCCGGGAGCCCCGTTGAGCGTCAGCTACCGCCAGCCCGGCGTCGTCCTCACCGACCGCCACTTCACCGTGCCCCTCGACCACGAGGACCCGGCCGGGGAGACCATCGAGCTCTACGCCCGTGAGGTCGTCGCGAGCGACAAGGCGGGGCAGGACCTGCCGTGGCTGCTGTACCTCCAGGGCGGCCCCGGCTTCGGGGCGAATCGTTTCGTCGGGAGGCAGGCCTGGCTCGGCCGGGCCCTGAAGGAGTACCGCGTCCTCCTCCTCGACCAGCGCGGCACGGGCCACTCCACGCCGGCCGGCCGGCAGACGCTCCCGCTGCGCGGCGGTCCCGCCGAACAGGCCGCGTACCTCACGCACTTCCGTGCCGACGCGATCGTCCGCGACTGCGAGGCCGTCCGGCGCGAGGTCACCGGCGGCGCGCCCTGGACGGTGCTCGGCCAGAGCTTCGGCGGCTTCTGCACCGTGCACTACCTGTCGGCCGCCCCCGAAGGACTCGCCACCGCCCTCGTCACCGGCGGCCTGCCCTCCCTGGACGCGCACGCCGACGACGTCTACCGGGCCGCCTACCCGCGCGTCGAGCGCAAGGTCGCCGCCCACTACGCCCGCTACCCGCAGGACGTCGAGCGGGCCCGCCGGATCGCCGACCACCTGCTCACCCACGACGTGGTCCTGCCCGGCGGCTACCGGTTCACCGTCGAGGCATTCCAGTCCCTCGGCATCCTCCTCGGCGGCAGCGAGGGCAGCCACCGGCTGCACTACCTCCTGGAGCACGCCTTCGTGCGCACCCCGCGGGGCACGGCTCTGTCCGACGCGTTCCAGGAGGAGGTCCAGGGCCTGCTGTCGTACGCCGGGCACCCGCTGTACGCGCTCGTCCACGAGGCCTGCTACGGCCAGGACCACCGCCCCACCTCCTGGTCGGCCGAACGGATCCGCGCGGAGTTCCCGCAGTTCGACGCCGCCAAGGCGCTCGCGGGTGACGGCCCGCTGCTGTTCACCGGAGAAACGATCCACCCCTGGATGTTCGAGTGCGACCCGGCGCTGCGCCCGCTGCGCGAGACCGCCGAGCTCCTCGCCGCCCACACCGGCTGGCGGCCCCTGTACGACCCCGCGCGCCTAGCCGTCAACGAGGTGCCGGTCGCGGCCGCCGTCTACCACGACGACATGTACGTCGACACGGCCCACGCGCTGGAGACCGCACGCGCCGTCCGTGGCCTGCGCACCTGGGTCACCGACGAGTTCGAGCACGACGGCGTGCGGGCCGGCGGACCCCGGGTCCTGGACCGGCTGCTGGCGCTGGCACGGGACGAGGTCTGATCCCGGGCGGATCCGACCACCAACTAGTCTGCGGGCATGACCGAGCCGACGCTCCCTCAGCTCCAGCCCATGCCCGACGACTGGCAGCGCGCCCTCGCCGTCGTGGCCCACCCGGACGACCTCGAGTACGGCTGTTCGGCGGCGATCGCCGCCTGGACCGACGCCGGCCGCGAGGTGACGTACGTCCTGGCCACCCGTGGCGAGGCGGGCATCGACACACTGGAGCCCGAAGAGTGCGGCCCGCTGCGGGAACGGGAGCAGCGGGCGAGCGCGGCGGTCGTCGGGGTGACCGAGGTGGAGTTCCTCGACCACCGGGACGGAGTCATCGAGTACGGCACCGCCCTGCGCCGGGACATCGCCGCCGCCGTCCGCCGGCACCGGCCCGAGCTGGTGATCACGCTGAACCACCGGGACACCTGGGGCGGCGTCGCCTGGAACACCCCGGACCACGTGGCCGTGGGCCGGGCCACGCTGGACGCGGCGGGCGACGCGGGCAACCGCTGGATCTTCCCGGAACTGCTCGTCGCACAGGGCCTGCAGCCGTGGAACGGCGTCCGCTGGGTCGCGGTGGCCGGCTCCAGCACCCCGACCCACGCCGTGGAGGCCACCCGCGGCATGGAGCGCGCGGTCCGGTCCCTGCTCGAACACCGCACGTACATCGAGGCGTTGACGGACGAGGAGCCGGAGGCGTACGTCCGGGACTTCCTGACCGGGTACGCCGAGAGGACGGGGGAGCGGTTCGGGGGGCGGCCGGCAGTGGCGTTCGAGTTGTTCACACGGTAGCCGGGTGGGGGCGCGTTCGCCGGCAGGTGTCCACGCCCGGGCCCCGGCACCTGCGGCCCTGCCCGGTTCGGCAGGAAAACACCTGCGGAACCGGTCATTGGGCTGATGGTATGCACGATCACCCCGGCGACCTCGCCGACCTGCGCGGAGACTGCGCCAACTGCCTCGGCCTCTGCTGTGTGGCGCTGCCCTTCGCCGCGTCGGCCGACTTCGCGCTCGACAAGGACGCCGGAAAGCCCTGCCCCAACCTGCGGGGGGACCACCGCTGTGGCATCCACTCCGCGTTGCGGCAGAAGGGCTTCGGCGGGCTGCACGGTCTACGACTGCTTCGGCGCCGGCCAACGGGTCTCGCAGGTCACCTTCGCCGGGCAGGACTGGCGCGCCGCCTCCCGGGAGCGCGCCCGCCTGATGTTCGACGCGTTTGGCGTCGTCCGGCACCTGCACGAGCTGCTGCGGTACCTCACCGAGGCGCTCGCCCTGCCCGCCACCCGTCCGATCCGCGCCGAGCTGCGCAGCGCCCTGGAGGAGACCGACCGGCTGGCGGGGCTGACCGCGCCGGAGCTCGCCGCGCTGGACGTCGGCGCCCACCGCCGGCAGGTCGACGTCCTGCTCCTGAGGACCAGCGAGCCGGCCCGGGCCGGCACGCGGGGGCGCGGCAAGGACCGCCGGGGCGCCGACCTGATGGGAGCCCGGCTCCAAGGCGCCGATCTGCGCGGCGCGAACCTGCGCGGCGCCTGTCTCATCGCCGCCGACCTGACCGGCGCGGATCTGCGCGGCGCCGACATGATCGGCGCGGACGTGCGCGACGCCGGTCTCGGGGACGCCGATCTGACCGGGGCGTTCTTCCTGACCCAGCCTCAGGTCGACGCGGCCCGGGGCACGGCCGGCACCAGGCTGCCCCGGTCGCCGGTCCGTGCCTCGGCCGGCGCACTGGACGCAGCTTCACTGACGCACAGGAAATCCCGTGGGCACCCCGAGGTTGGCGTGCGCCTCGATCTTAGGTAAGTTAGGTGAGCCTTACCTAATAAGGAGGAACTGGGATGGGTGACAGCCAAGCCTGGACGGCCGCGCCCGCCGCGGCGGAACGGGCCCGGTCGGTGCTCGCCGGCTCGTGGTCGTGCGCGGTGACCGCGGAGGGCGTGCGCGAGGAGCTCGTCGGCGCGCACACCGTGGAGGAGGACGGCCGGGTCGTCCTGCGCGTGCCGGAGGACAGCGCCCTGCTCGCGGCCACCATCTGCGCCCCCCGGGGTGAGCCGTCCGCCGTCCTGGAGTTCGCCGACGTCGCACCCGTCCCGATGCGCAACCGCATCCGCGCCCGGCTCTGGCTGGCCGGCTGGTTCGCCGTCGAGGAAGGCCGCCTCGCCTTCGAGGCCACCCGGGTGGTGCTGCGCCGGCCGTCCGGCGCGGTGGTGGTCGACCTCGACGAGTTCGCCGCCGCCGCGCCCGACCCGCTGGCCGGCGCCGAGGCCCGGCTGCTGACCCACCTGGCCGAGGCCCACCCCGACGCGGTCGAGCGGCTCACCCGCCTCGTCGAACCGGGCAGCCTGCACGGCGTGGTGCGCGTCCAGCCGCTCGCCGTCGACCGGCACGGACTGACCCTGCGCATCGAACGCCGCCGCGCCCACGGCGACGTACGGCTGCCCTTCCACATGCCCGCCGACGGGGTCGCGCAGCTCACCGAACGCATGCATGTGCTGCTCGCGCAGGCGAGCTCCGCCTCCTGCCCCCGCACGCTACAGCGGCAGCGCGCAGACGGCGACGGGTGAGGCGAACGGCTCGCCGGCGAGGCGCAGTTCGCCGCTCGCGCCGTCCACGTGGAAGACGCTGACGCTGCCGGACCGCTGGTTCGCCGCGAACAGCAGCCGCCCGTCGGGTGAGAGGGCGATCTGCCGGGGGAAGTCGCCCGCGACCGCGACCGTGCCCAGCAGTCGCAGCTCGGCGCCGTCGCCCTCCACCGCGTAGCGCGCCAGGCTGTCGTGACCCCGGTTGGCGAGGTAGGCGTACGCGCCGTCGGCGGTCACCAGGATCTGTGCCGGGTAGTGGGTGCCGGGGCCCGTACCGGTGGACCGGGGCTCGCCGATGGTCAGGCGCCCGGTCGCCGGGTCGTAGGCGCAGACGGCGACCGTGTTGTCGACCTCGTTGGCCAGGTAGGCGTGCCGGCCGCCGGGGTGGAAGGTCAGGTGGCGAGGACCGGCGCCGGGCCGGGTGTGCGCCCGCGCGACCTCGCGGAGCGTGCCCTTGCGCTGGTCCAGGCGGTAGGTGCGGACGGTGTCCGTGCCGAGATCGACGGCGAGGACGTGGCGGCCGTCCGGGCTGGTGACGCACTGGTGGGCGTGCGGGCCGTCCTGTCCGGGCCCCGGCGGCGGAGTGGGGTGCGTGACCAGGTCGGTGCGCTCGCCGAGCGCGCCCGAGGCCTCGATCTGGTGCACGGCCACGCTGCCGGAGGTGTAGTTCGCGCTGAGCAGCCAGCGTCCGCCCGGATGCACGGTCAGATGACAGGGGGCCGCGCCTCCCGTGCTCCGGCTGCCGAGGACCTTGCGGTCGGCGAGCCGTACGGCGGTCACGGTACCCTCCGCCCGCTCGTTGACCGCGTACAGCGTGCGGCCGTCGGGGTGCACCGCCAGATACGACGGGTCCGCCACGCCGGTGAGCGTGCCGGTCCCGGCGATGCGGCCGGTCGCCGGATCGTAGGTCGCAAGGCCGATGCCCGTGCCGCCGCCCTCGACGGAGGTGTAGGTGCCGATGTAGAGCGGGCGGGGGCCCGACGGCCCGCCGGTGGCGGTCGGTGCAGCGCGCCTGGCGGGCGCCTCGGGCGCCGTCGCGGCCGGCCGGGTGCCGCACGCGGCCGACGCCGGGACGGCCGCCCCCGCGACGGCCCCGAGGAAGCGCCGCCTGCCCCATCCGCCGCCCGCCCGCGTCTCACCACTCATCTGCTGCACCTCAGCTCGTCGCCCGCCCCGGGACGCGTCGATGGTCCCCGGCGTGACAGCCACCTTGGCGCGGATCACCCGCCAAGAGCAAGAACGGCAACGGTCGTTGCGTGGAGCGCAACGGATGCCGGCGGGCGGGCAGTGGCCCCTCCCTGCACTCCCCGGTTGCGTGACATCCCCTTCCGTCGCTGCCTCACAAGGAGCGCCCGCCCGCCCCCGTCCGGCTCTGCCACAGCTGCTCCTGGACGCCCAGACGCTCGCGCAGCCGGGTGAGCCGGGGCATGCGCTCGCGCTGCTCACGGGTGTGGCGGTCCAGCTCCTCCAGGAGCCGGCGCGAGCGGTGCTCGGTGTCGAGTTCGTCGAGGATGCGGTTGACCTCGGTGAGGACGGCGCCGTGCAGCTGCCACTCGCGCGCGTCCCGCCGGACCTCCTCCAGCAGCAGCTGGGCGAGCTTGTCGCGGGTCGCCGCGGCCGTGTGCAGCTCGGCAGCCAGCCGGCCTTCGGCCGACTCGGCGTTCACGCTGACGCTGGTGGTGACCAGCACCGCGAAGCTCACCACCGCGTCGCCGATCTCGGACAGCAACTGCTCCACGACGGACCCGGTCTCACCTTCGAACAGCGGCTCCGGGTCACGCGCCTTCGCCAGGTCCGTGAGGGTGCGTGCCAGGACCCGCAGCACCACGGTGCAGATCTCCAGCGTGTCGAGACCCGTGCGCAGCACCACCCGGTTCAGCAGCCCCTCCCGCACCCGTGGATTGAGCCGCAGACTGTCCTCGGCCTGCCGCAGCGCCGCGTCCACCTGCACGATGTCGTGATCGAGCCGGCGTGCCTCGTGCAGGCGCTCGGCCGCGTACTCGACGGGGGTGCGGCCGCCGGCCTCCTCGCCGACCCGCAGCATCAACTGCCGCATCCTGCGGGCCAGCCCCTCGATCGACGCGCCGGCCTCGCCCACCCACACCGGCGGCGCCAGCAGCAGGTTGCAGGTGAGGCCGACGACCGCGCCGATCAGGGTCTCCACGATCCGCGCCCAGGCGGTGTCGCCGACGGTGGTGACACCGAGCACGAGCATCGCGCTGATCGCCACCTCGGGTACGTATTCGTTGACCCGTACGAGGTGCCCGACGGCCAGCGCGGCCAGGATCACCAGGGCGAGGCTCCACCAGGTCAGGCCGACCAGCAGGCTGAAGGCGATCGCGACGAGGACGCCGGCCACCACGGAGTTCACCCGGCGGATGCCGTTGGTGAGCGTGGCGAAGAGGGTGACCTGAACGACCAGCAGGGCCGTCAGCGGCGCGGTGAGCGGGGCGGCCTCGGGGCTCAGGCGCAGCGCGATCACGTAGGCAAGGGTCGCCGCGAACGTCGACCGCAGGGTCTGGACCACCACGGGGTCCCGTCGCCACTTCCTCAGGCGCGTGCGGTACGCCGACTGGTCTCGTTCCACTCGCATCCCTTGGCCTGTTCCCCGTCACCTGCGGCATCGAACGTATCGCCAGTATCGACCGGCTCGTGGGGGAGCGGCTCGTGGAGTCCGGCCGGGCCCGGCCGACGGGCGCCGGGGAGTGGCGCGACGCCCGCCTCAGGCGGCCGGCTTGCCGGCGCCGGTGGCCACCCGCCCGGCGCGAGCACGCCTGTGGCTCCCGGCGTGTGCGTGGCGTTCCGTACGCTGTACCGGGCGCGCACCCCCGGCGCCACTGCCGGAGCAGCCTGCCGGTGGCTCGACGCGCTGGTCGCGGACGGGCGTCACGTCGAGGATGTGTACGCCGGCAGCCGGCCGACCGGCCGTGCTCGGCGACCGAGCTGCCCGACGCTTAGCTCATACCCTGAATTAAGGGGTGGAGTAATATCCCCTGGGCGGCCCGGCCGTTGGTGTCGCCGGTCGGGCAGGGTTCGGAAGGAGCCACATGGCGGGGCGGAACGGGCGCACGGTGCGTGACCTCAGGCGGGCCAACCGGACGGCCGTGCTGCAACGGCTGTACTTCGACGGACCCCTCAGCCGCTTCGAGCTGGGCCCGGCGACCGGCCTGAGCTCGGGCTCGGTCAGCAACGTCGTCGCCGACCTGGTCGCCGACGGCCTGGTCGAGGAAGCGGGCAGCGTCGACTCCGACGGCGGCCGCCCGCGCACGCTGCTGCGGGTGGCGCCCGGCAGCGGTCACATGATCGGCGTCGATGTCGGCGAGACACGGGTGCGCATCGAGCTGTTCGACCTCACCCTCACGGAACTCGCCCGGGCCGAACGGCCGCTGGAGCACCAGCGCTACGACGTCGAGGTGATCGTCGGCCACATCCGCGACGGCATCACCGAGGTGCTCGCCGCCGCCGACGTGGCCCCCGGGCAGTTGCTCGGCGTGGGCATCGGCGTCCCCGGCATCGTCGAACGCACCCCGGACCGGGGCGCCGTCGTGCACGGCCAGACGATCGGCTGGGAAGCCGTCCCGCTGGAGGCGCTGCTCCGCTCGACCTCACGTCTGCCCGAGAGCGCCGCGTACTTCATCGACAACGGCGCCAAGACGCTGGGCCAGGCCGAGATGTGGTTCGGCGGCGGACGGGGCGCCCACAACGCCGTCGTCGTCCTGTTCGGCTCCGGCGTCGGCGCCTGCCTCGTCACCGCCGAGGTGGAGCACGGCCGGGCCGTCGAGTGGGGCCACCTGACGGTGCGGGTCAGGGGGCGCCGCTGCCGGTGCGGTGCGCTCGGCTGCCTGGAGGCGTACGCGGGCGCGGAGTCGCTGCTCGAGCGCTGGCGTGAGGAAGGCGGACGCCCGCCCGAGGGCACCGACGAGGAGACGGCGCTCACCGCGATGCTGGCCGCCGCCTACCCACCCGGGGGTGGCGCGGCCGACCCGTCGGCGCTTGCCGTGCTGGAGGAGACCGCCGAGTACCTGGGCGCCGGCCTGTCCGACCTGATCAACCTCTTCCAGCCGGAGCGGATCCTCATCGGCGGCTGGGCGGGACTCCAGCTGGGCTCCGGGTTCCTGCCGGCCGTACGGCGGCACGCGGCGGCGTACGCACTGCGGCATCCGGCCGAGAAGGTCACCATCGAGCTGGGCCGGCTCGGGCCCGACGCGGTCACCGTCGGCGCGGCGATCCTGCCGCTGGCCGACTTCTTCGCCCGTGGCGGACGACGCCCCGAGCCCGTACCCGAGGGCCCGCCGCCGGCCTGGCGCGCGGTACTGCGGGAGCGGGCCCCGCACTGACGGTGTGAGGATCCCCGCGTGCGGTTTCGCCGCCGTTCCCGGAGGTACTCGCGTGTGCCCCGCACGCCACGAAGGGAGTACGCCGTGACCGACCATCGCCATGAGGAGCCGGGCCGCAGCCCCGACCCCGTGCCGCGCGACCTGCCCGACCAGCAGGCCACGACGGACGGGGAGGACCCCCTGGAGGTGTCCTCGCCCGAGAAGGGCCGCGCCGACGAGGGCGAGGAGCGGGCCGCCGAGGACGGCGGCGCGGACGACGCCACCGACGTACCCGACCCGGACGAGGCGGGCTCGGGCAGGCAGGGCGCCCCGCAGTCCGCCACGGTCCACCCCGAGCACCCGGCGCCGGAGGAGTCGCCGGACTGACGGAGCACGGCCCGGCGCGCCGAACCGTGGCCCGTACGGGTCCCGGGCCTCCTTGGCTCGGCCCGCTCAGCCCACCTTGCGCCCGCGCATCGGCTCCGTGCGCGCTCCGGCACCCTGCTGGAGCCCGTGGAGGAACTCCTCGATCACCTCGGGCGCCGTGCGCGTCGGCCGCCAGCCCAGTTCGGTGTGCGCGCGCGTGCAGTCCATCAGCGGCAGCCGCAGCACGGCGTCGAAGAGGTGCGGCGACGCCGGCAGCAGGTGCAGCCCCCACGCGGCGGCGATCGCCGAGCGGGCCGCGGTCCTGGGCAGCCGCACGGGACGGCTGCCGAGCAGGTTGGCCAGCAGCTGGGCGTCCACCGGCGGATCGGCGGCGAGGTTGAAGGCGCCCCGCACGTCGGAGCCCACCGCCAGCCGGTAGGCCCGCGCAGCGTCGTCGGTGTGCAGCGCCTGCACCCGAAGACCCGGGATGTCGGGCAGGAACGGCAGCAGCTCGGGACGCGCCAGCGGCCCCGGCAGGAACTTGCCGCCGAAGATCCGCCGCTGTTCGCTCGCCGACTCCCGCTTGAACAGGAACGCGGGCCGCATCCGCACCACCCGTACCCCGGGGTGGTCGCGCTCGAAGATGTCCAGGGCGCGTTCCAGATAGGCCTTCTCCCGGCAGTACGCGGCGTCCGGCCAGCCGTGCGTCGGCCAGGACTCGTCCACCGTGTGGTCCTTGGGTCCCGGCGAGTACGCGCCCACCGAGGAGGCGTGGACGAGGGTGGGCACGTCCGCGGAGGCGACGGCGTCGAACACCCGGATGCTGCCCAGCACATTGGTGCGCCACGTGGTCGCCGGATCGTGAGTCGGCTGGAAGGCCCAGGCCAGATGGATCACGGCGTCCGCGCCGAGGAACTCCTTGACCAGGTCGGTCTGTTCGGACGCCACGTCGAGCGCCGCCCAGTCCGTCTTCGCCGGTGACCACCCCGGTAGCCGGCGCGCCAGTCCCCGTACCGACCCGACCTGCGGATCCTCCGACAGGAGACGCACGACGCTGGTACCCACGTTGCCGGTGGCGCCCGTGACCACGATCCTGCTGCCCGCTTCGATGCTCACGTTCGACTCCTCTCGGGCGTACCCCTGCGATGGAGCGCTCCGAGTACCCGGCGACGGCCGCCCGCACGCGCACGGGAAAGCCCCGACCGGACGGGGGGGGCCGATCGGGGCGGTACCGGGGTGGGCACGGATGGCGGTCGCCTCTCGGCGAAAGGCTCCACAGGGCTTCAGCCGAACGACCGTCCCTGTGGGCAGAGGGTGAGGCCCGGGGACACTGTCCCATCCGTACCCACGTGTTGTTCAACGGGCAACCGTCCTGCGGTGTTCCACCACGGCCTCCCCGACCAGGTGACCTCCGTCACTGCGCCATCCCTCCGCTCAGCTCCGGAAGCGACGCCAGCAGATGAGCGGGGTCGTCGTATACGGCGTCCGCCCCGGCCTCCTCCAGGTCGGCACGCGGAATGCCGCCGCACAGCACGCCCACGCACCGCACGCCGGCCCGGCTGCCGGCCCGCATGTCCCACACGGTGTCGCCGACGAACACCGCGCGCTCCGCCGGCACACCGGCCAGTTCCAGCGCGCGCTCGACCGGCTCGGGCGCGGGCTTGCCCTCCTGCACGTCCTCCGCGCCGGCGGTCGCCGTGATCGCCTCGTCCGCGTCGATCGCCCGGCGCAGCGCGCTCAGTTCCGCGCCGCCCGCCGAGGTCGCGAGCACCACCGTCCAGCCGTCCCGGTGCAGCCGGCGCAGCAGCCGGCCGGCGTCACGCAGTGCGGGCAGCCGGTCGAAGTACTGCCCGTAGAGGACCTTGTGCGCGATGCTCAGCTCGTCGTCGCGCTCCTTGTCCCGGTCGTCACCCAGCAGATGCGCGATCAGGTCCGAGGAGCCCAGGCCCACCGCCCGGTGCACGGCGTGCATGGGGATCCGGTGCCCCGCCTGCCGGAACGCCTCCCACCAGGTCACGACATGCAGATGGTTGGTGTCGACGAGCGTTCCGTCGACGTCGAACACAGCGGCGCGCTCCATGGTGGTCCTTCCGCTCCCTGCCGCACCGGCGTCCCCGGCACGACCCGGTCCTCGTTCGGCGGCCCGAGTACCACGTCAGCGGCCCGGCACGCACCGGCGCGGTCTCAGCCCACCCCGGCCGGCACCCGTCCCTCCCGCGTCCAGGCCAGCAGTTCGCCGGCCGACCAGGCGGTCACGACGCGCTCCGCCGGGACGCCGCACTCCTGCGCCCGCGAGCAGCCGTTGATCTGCCAGTCGAGCTGCCCGGGCGCGTGCGCGTCGGTGTCGACGGCGAACAGCACGCCCGCCGCCAGCGCCCGGCGCAGCAGCCGGCGGGGCGGGTCGAGCCGCTCTGGGCGGCTGTTGATCTCCACTGCCGTGCCCGACGCGGCGCACGCGGCGAAGACCTCGTCCGCGTCGAACTCCGACTCCGGCCGCCCCCGCCCCGTCACCAGGCGCCCGGTGCAGTGCCCGAGGATGTCGGCGTGCGGATCGCGCACGGCCCGCACCATGCGGCGGGTCATGGACCGTGCGTCCATCCGCAGCTTGGAGTGCACGGACACCACCACGACGTCGAGCCGCGCGAGCAGCTCCGGTTCCTGGTCCAGCGAGCCGTCCTCCAGGATGTCGCACTCGATCCCCGTGAGCAGACGGAACGGCGCCCATGTCTCGTTGAGGGCGGCCACCACGTCCAGCTGCTCGCGCAGCCGCCCGGCCGACAGCCCGCGCGCCACCGTCAGCCTGGGGGAGTGGTCCGTGAGCGCCGCCCACTCGTGGCCGAGTGCCGCGGCGGCCCGTCCCATCTCGTCGACCGGGCTGCCGCCGTCCGACCAGTCGGAGTGCACATGGCAGTCCCCGCGCAGCCGCGCGAGCAGCTCCTCGCCGCCGCGCACCGGCCGCTCGCGCCCGGCCGCCTCCTCCAGTTGCGCGAGATAGCCCGGCACCTGCCCGGCCAGCGCCTCCCGTACCACCTGCGCGGTCTTCGGGCCGATGCCCCTGAGGGCCTCCAGCGAACCCGCGGCCACCCGCGCGCGAAGCTCGTCCCCGGGCAGCTCGGCCACCACCCGGGCAGCGGTGCGGAAGGCGCGGACGCGGTACGCCGGAGC
Source organism: Streptomyces sp. NPDC047706 (assembly GCF_043204795.1). NCBI lineage: Bacteria > Bacillati > Actinomycetota > Actinomycetes > Kitasatosporales > Streptomycetaceae > Streptomyces > Streptomyces sp. NPDC047706. The sequence goes on from NZ_JBIDCW010000011.1 coordinate 100,324, forward strand.
CAGCGACCGCTCCAGCAGGAAGGCGATCCGGCCCAGTGCCTCGACGGGATCCATCGCCACCTCCTCCGGGTCACCCTCCAGGGTTCCCCAGCCCCACCGGGGCCGCACGGCGGACCACGTGCCCTGCCGACCGCGCGGTACCGGGGCGGAGCGGAGGGGCGGTTCGCCCGGTACGCGGCGGGGTACCGCGATCCCCCGCCCTGTGCGCCGTCCAGCCGGAGGCCCCCATGACCGCGCCGACCGCACCCCACCCCAAGGCCGCCCTGATCACCGGCGCCGACTCGGGCATCGGGCGCGCCACCGCCGTCCGGCTGGCCGAGGCGGGCCTGGACGTCGGCATCACCTGGCACGGTGACGAGGAGACCGCCGGGGAAGTACGGGCCAAGGGCCGGCGGGCGGCAGTCGTCCGGATGGATCTCTCCCGGCTGCCCGAGGCCGCGGACGTCGTCGACGAGTGTGCGAAACGCTCGGCCGGCTGGACGTGCTGGTCAACAACGCCGGAACCGGAACGTCGACCCCCTTCCTCGACCTGGAGCCGGCCACGGTGCGCGAGGTCCTCGACGTCGACCTCGTCGGCCCCTTCCCGTGCGGGCAGCGGGCCGCGCGGCACATGATCCGGCAGGGCGACGGCGGCCGTATCGTCAACGTCACGTCCGTGCACGAACACCAGCCCCGGGTGGGCGCCGCGCCCTACTGCGCGGCCAAGGGCGGGCTCGGCCTGCTCACCCAGGTGATGGCTCTGGAACTGGCCGAGCACGGCATCACCGTCAACGCCGTCGCGCCCGGCGAGATCGCCACGCCCATGACCGGCCAAAAGGACACGGACGTCCGCTCCGAGCGGCGGCCGGGAGTGCCGCTGGGGCGGCCGGGCGACGCGCGCGAGGTCGCCGCCGTGATCGCCTTCCTCGCCGGCCCCGACGCCTCCTGTGTCACCGGCGCCTCCTGGAGCGTCGACGGCGGCATGCTGCGGACGGGGGCGCAGGCGGGCTCCCATCCGGCCACGGACGACTGGCGGCGCCCATGAGCCGCCGGGAGTCCCCTGACGCCGTTCCCGGCCGCCGTAGAAGGGTCGCGATGGCCGGATCCGCTCTACGCTCTATGTCATGACCGAAATCGCGAGCCCCTACATCTCCCATCCGCGGATCATGGTGCTCGGCGTCCAGCCCGGCAGCCCGCCGTTTCGCATCGTGGAGATCGACGGTGAAGTGGTCGGTGCGGCGCGGGCCGTCACCGACGTCCTGGAGACTGCCGCCGCCTTCGGCATCACGGTCCACGATCTGGACGACCCGGACGTGGTCCGCTGGGTCGGCGGCGACAAGTTCACCTGGGTCCCGCGCTAGGGCACGCCCGCCTCAGCCGACAGTCCACTTCTGGTCGGCGCCGCCCGTGCAGGTCCAGATCTGCAGCCGGGTGCCGTTGGCCGCATTGTTCCCGCTGACGTCCAGGCACTTGTCGGCCTGCGGGTTGACGATGTCGCGTGCCGGGGTGACGACCCACCTCTGTGCGGCGGAGCCGTTGCAGTCCCACAGCTGGACGGCAGTGCCGTCCGCGGTGCCGCCGCTCGCGGCGTCCAGGCACTTGCCGAGCGCGCGGATCGTGCCGTCACCGCCCACCGTCCACCGCTGGGCGCCGGTGCCGTTGCAGTCGTAGAGCTGGACGGGGGTGCCGTTGGCGGAACTCGCCCCGGCCACGTCCACGCACTTGCCCGCCAGGCCCCTGATCGCCCCTCCGGCCGGCGAGTCGCCGGCAGTCACCGACACATGGTCCACCACGAGCTGCTGCGGGAAGACGGTGGAGCCGTCCGGGTCACCCGGCCAGTAGCCGCCGACCGCGAGGTTGAGGACGAGGAAGAACGGCTTTCTGAACACCCAGGACCGCCCGCCCAGGTCGGCGGGGGTGCGGCGCTGGTACACGGTGCCGTCCACGGACCAGGTGAGGGAGTCGGGCGCCCAGTCGACGGCGAAGGTGTGGAAGCCGTCCGCGAAGGCCTGCCCGTTCGGCAGGGAGTAGGCCGCGCCGATGCCGCCCGGGCCCGAGTACCCCGGGCCGTGGATCGTGCCGTGCACCGTGGAGGGCTCGGAGCCGACGTTCTCCATGATGTCGATCTCGCCCGAGGCCGGCCAGCCGACGTCGCCCAGATCGTTGCCGAGCATCCAGAACGCCGGCCACATGCCCTGCCCGCGCGGGATCTTCATCCGCGCCTCGACGTGACCGTACTGTGCGGTGAACTTCCCCGCGGTGTTGAGCCGGGCCGAGGTGTACTCGCAACGGCCGTACCAGCACTGGTGGTTCGCCGGGTTCTCGCGCCTGGCGGTGATCACCAGGTGGCCCTGGCCGTCGAGCGCGGCGTTGTCGGTGGCGGAGGTGTAGTACTGCCGCTCGTGGTTGTTGACGTTGTCGCCGGTCTCGATCTGCCACCTGGAGGGGTTGACCCCCGCACCGGCGGGACCGTCGAAGGTGTCAAAGAACGTCACCGCCCGCACGCCGGCCGGCTCCGCCTGGGCGTCGGGCGCGGTGACGGCGGCGGAGGCGAGCAGCACGGCGGACAGCGCGCCGAGCAGGCATCTGCGGAGCAGGCCTGGGGAAGCCACGGCCTTCCCTTCCGGCGGCGCCCCGCGTACGGGGGCGCCGACTGAGGCGGGGGGTGAAGGATTCCCCTTGATTCAAGAGATGAGGTAAGGGCGCGTCAATGCCTCGGCCCGGACCAGGAGTTGGAGGCCTCAGCTCCGCGCGTGCACCGCCCGCCCGAGCCGGCGCCCCACCAGCAGGTACCCGGCCAGCGCGCCCGTGGTGTTGAGGATGACGTCGTCGATGTCGAACGCGCGGCCCGTGACCATCGACCCCTGTGCCAGCTCCACCGCCAGCATCACGACCGCGGTGAGCAGGGACACCCGCAGAACCCCGCGCGCCCGCGGTGCCAGCACCGGCACCAGCACCCCGAAGGGCACCCCGAGCAGCACGTTGCCCCCGATCTGCTTCACCGCGTCACGCAGTTGCGGCTGGTCCAGATAGAGCCGCAGGGATTCACCCGGCCGCAGGTTGCTGTGCGTCAGCGCCTCGGACGCGGGGGAAGGTTGCAGGGTCAGCCTGGCCAGCACCACGGCGAAGGCGACCATGAACGCGAAGGCGCAGGTCACCGCCAGTGCCCGGCCGACCAGGGCGAGCAGCGAGCGCCGCTGCTTCGGCTCCGTCCTGGCGGACGGCTCGGCGGACCGCTTGGTGGACCGCTTGGTGGACCGCCTGGCGAACGGGTTGGCGAAGGGCGCGGCGGATCGTTCGGCGGTCCGCTTGGTCGTCCGCTTGGTGGTCCGCTTCGCGGTCCGCCTGGCGAACGGGTTGGTGAATGATGTGGCGGCCCGTTCGGCGGCAGGCTCGGCAGGCCGCTTGGCGGGTCGCGGGCGCGTCAGGACGCGGGACAGCAAGGCTGCACGGGCCACTCGGTCCTCCAGACGTGAACTTCCCTGGGTCGAAAACGCGATTACCCCCGGACCCCGCAGAGATGCCGCGCCGGTTTCCCTTTGTCCCTCCGGGGCACGGCGCCCAGGCTCCGCGCGCCGCCCCGCCACCCCCTGGGCCGGTGCTCTGATGACGCGCGGTTTCCCAACGAGCCCCGAAAGGCGGCCGCCCGGCTTCCCGGCGTCCCAGGTTGCCGGGCGGGTGGCGCTCCTCGGGCTGTGGCTCGCTCTCGTCAGACGCGGTCGGCACCCTGGAGTTCGCTGTTCGGCGCGGACGCCGCGGGCATGGCGGCGTTCGCGGCCCGGGGCGTGCGCCGGGCCGGACGGTGAACGGCCGGCTGCTCGCGGCGGCCGTCACCCGAGGTGGCGGACCGACGCCCACCCTGTGTGCGTGGCCACCGGCCCGCTGGGCCACCTCGTGGTGGCGCAGAACTTCGCGACCGCCGTCGCCTGCCCGGGCATGCTTCCGCCGTCCCAGGCCCACCAGCGTCCGGCCTGCGCCGATGGGTGCGGACGCGACGCCGACGCCGATCAGGAACAGCCCGGTGTGGGCGACCGTCGAGTACGCGGAGTACGCCAGGGGCCGCTTGGCACCACCCACGGCACCACGACGACGACCGGGTCGGCCACCGCGCACCCCCCGGACGCCGCGGGTCGGCGCGCGGTGGCGACGACGTTCCCGCCCACCAGCAGCGCCCCGGTCCCCAGGAGCAAGTCGGTCGCCGGGAGGCCATGGGAGGCCATGGGAGGCCCGCCGGCCGGGCTGTACGTCGTGGTCTCGGCGGTGACGGCGGGCGCGGCCCTGCCGGTCGCCGCGCGGGGTCTTCCTGGGCCTCGGCCCCGCCGCCGGAGGCGGGGGAGCACGAGACGACCGGCTCCGGCGAGGAACCCGAGCCCCGGGGGTGGCCCGGCTTGGTGCCGGACCACGATGACCGCCGTTCCTGCGCTGCTGCCGGCCGGGGTTGGTCCCTGGCTTCCCCGAGGCGGTGGCGCACGGGTGAACGAGGCCGGCTCCGGTGGCGCCGTCGTGCGCGTGCGCCGGACGCCGCCCGGCATCGCACTGGGGCCGGTCACGACGGCGCCGGCCGCCGGGCCGGCCGCGGTCGCGGTGACCCGGCCGAAGCTGCTCGCCGCCCCGGACCGGACTGCGGCCGCTGCGGCGCCCGCAGTCCGGGCACGCCGGGGACCCCGTGCCCGGCTGCCGGTGGGCGCCACGGCGTTCGGCGCCCTCGCCCTGCCCGGCGTCCTCAGCACATGATCAGGTCCGGTAGGTGACCTCGACCTCCTTGAATCCGAGCGAGCCCAGCAGTCCCTTGAGCATGCCGGTGGTGTTGCTCTCGGCACGCCGGGTCAGCTCGCTCTCCTCGGCCGCGTCGCGGATGTGCCGTACCGCGAGCTGCTGCACGGCCTGTTCACCGTTGGGGTTGTCCGAGAACAGGTCGCCGAGCCGGTCGAACAGACCGCGCTGCTTGGAGACGGCGTAGGAGCGGTCGGGATCGAGTGCCGGCTTCCCGAGCGCCGCGTGCGGCAGCCGCAACGTGGCGGACGTACGGTCCTCGTCGACCGTCACGTCGTCCTCGCCGACCTTGCCGAGGTCGACGTAGGCGTCGACGGTGCCCGCGCCGACGTACAGGGTGCGGGTGCCGCGGATGGCGTCGGGCAGGTACTTGGTGTCCTTCTCCAGGTCCACGACGACCTGGAAGTTGCCGGAGGCGGCGTCGTAACGGCTGATGTCCTGGATCGACTTGAGCAGAGCCGGCCCCGAGCGGTCGTGGGTCTCCGTGCCGAACAGGTCCTTCAGGCCCGGCAGCACACTCAGCCGGAGCCCGGCGAACAGCACGACGAGCACCAGCACGACGGCGCTCAGCGCCTTCGCCCAGCCGGGCATGCGCCTGGGGAGGCCCTTGGTGGAAGTCGTCATGGCGGCGGTCCTCCTTCCTGCTCTCCCCCATGCCCGCCAAACTCCACGCCAGTCCGGCTGGTTGACCCATGTACGACCGATGCGGGGCGGTGGGGGAGACGGGCGAGCCCGTCCGCGGCAGGAGCCTCAGAGCGTCGGCGTCCCGGGCCGCCGCAGAGCAGCGTCCAGCGTGGGCAGCGGCGGCAGCAGCCGGTGCAGTCCGGTGACCCGCAGCACCCGCAGCGTCATGGGGTCGGCACACACCAAGGACAGCCGTTCCCTGTGTGCGAGCATCCGGTTGTGCGCCCGGGACAGCAGCCGCAGCCCGGAGCAGTCGAAGAACTCGACCGGGCCGAGGTCGATCACGATCCGGGCGCCGGGCCGCCCGGTCAGGTGGTCCAGGTGGGGGAGGATCTCCGCCGCCGCGGCGATGTCGATCTCCCCGCGGAACTCCATGACCGTGTGGCCCCGCACCTGGTGGACCCGCAGATGACGGGTGAGCGGCGCGGTGTTCCGCTCCACCCCGACATCACCTCCCACCGGCACCGGTGAGCCCCAACTGTGGGCCTCACTCTGGAAGTTACCCTCGATGGAAAGCATTTGAGCATGTTCGATTGACATATGTCTTCGAAATGCGACCGAGTTTCTTTGTGACTTGAACGAAGTGTTATGAAAGGGCCCGCCAGGCCCTCCCGAGGGCCTGGCGGGCCCTCGGCCGGCGCGCCCGGGTCAGTCGCCCAGCAGCACGAGCTTCCCCGTCGTCCTGCCGGTGTCACCGATCTCATGCGCTTTCGCGGCCTCGGCCAGCGGGAAGGCCCCCGCGATCGCCGGCCGCAGCCGGCCGTCCTCGACCAGCTCCGCGACGGCCCGCATGCCGTGCTGGTCGGCGTCGACCAGCATGCGCACCGCCCGTACGCCGAGCCTCTCGGCCTCCTTGAAGAAGTCGTCCGACCCGACCGGCAGGATCGACACCACGACGCCGCCCGGGCGCAGGACGCGCAGCGAGCGCACGGAGTGGTCGCCGCCGATGGTGTCGAGCACGATGTCGACGTCGTGCACGGCCTCCTCGAAGTCCGTCGTCCGGTAGTCGACCGGCTCGTCGACGCCGATCTCGCGCAGGAAGTCGTGCTTGCCCGCGCTCGCCGTGCCGATCACGTACGCGCCCCGGGCCTTGGCGATCTGCACGGCCACGTGCCCGACGCCGCCCGCCGCGGCGTGGATCAGCACCCGCCCGCCCGGCCGCAGATCCGCCCGCTCGACCAGCGCCTGCCACGCGGTCAGCGAGACCAGCGGCAGCGCGCCCGCCTGCGTGTGGTCGATGCCCGCGGGCTTCGGGACCAGGGCCCGGGCCGGGGCGATCACGTACTCGGCGTGCGAGCCGTGGCCGAACGGATAGGGCAGCATGCCGAAGACCTCGTCGCCCGGCTGGTGGAGGGCCACGCCGACGCCGGTCTCCTCGACGACGCCGGAGACGTCCCAGCCGAGGGTGAAGGGCGGTTCGCCGAGGAATCCGCCGGTCGCGCGGTGCTTCCAGTCGGTCGGATTGACGCCGGCGGCCCGCACCCGGACCAGCACCTCGTTCGGCCGCGGGACCGGCCGCGGCACCTCTGTCACCTTGAGTACCTCGGGGCCGCCGAGGACGTCCTGGCGGATGGCTCGCATGGTGTTCACATTGCTCATGGCGACCCAGCCTGCCCGGCCGCGCGCGCCCGGGAAATGGCGCGAATGCCAACCTTCGATAGGATCGTGCCATGCGGCATGTGGAACGGGTCGTGGTGCTGGCCCTGGACGGCGTCTACCCCTTCGAACTGGGCATCCCCAGCCGGATCTTCGGCGCGGCCGAAGGCCGGTACGAGGTCCGCACGTGCAGCGCGGACGGCGGGCCGGTGCGGACCGACGCCGACTTCTCGATCACCGTCGAGCACGGACCCGAGGCACTCGCCACGGCCGACACCGTGGTGATCGCCCCCGTCGCACCGGAGTTCCTCACCGACGCCGTCCCGGACGAGGTGCGGGCCGCGCTCGCCCGGATCCGGCCCGGCACCCGCATCGTCTCGATCTGCACCGGCGCCTTCGTGCTCGCGGCCGCGGGCCTGCTCGACGGCCGCAGGGCGACCACACACTGGCACCTCGCCGACCGGTTCCGGCGGTTGTTCCCCCAGGTCGAACTCGACCCGGACGTCCTCTTCGTCGACGACGACCCGATCCTGACCTCCGCCGGCGCCGCCTCCGGCGTCGACGTCTGCCTGCACCTGGTGCGCAAGGACCACGGCAGCCGGCTCGCCAACTTCGTCGCGCGATGCTGTGTCGTGCCGCCGTTCCGGGACGGCGGGCAGGCCCAGTACATCGAGCAGCCGGTGCCCGACGCCGGTGCCGCGAGCACGGCCGCGACCCGCGCCTGGGCCCTGGAGCGCCTCGGGGAACCGCTCGCCCTGTCCGACCTCGCCGGCCACGCCCGGATGAGCCTGCGCACCTTCGCCCGCCGCTTCCACGACGAGGTGGGCGTCAGCCCCGGCCGCTGGCTGATCCAGCAGCGCGTCGCGCGCGCCCGGCATCTCCTGGAGTCCAGCGACCTCCCCGTCGACAACATCGCCGGGGAGGTCGGCTTCGCCACGGGCGCGTCCCTGCGCCAGCACCTGCACGCCGCGATCGGCGTCTCGCCGCAGGCGTACCGCCGCACGTTCCAGGCGTCGCGCTGACCGGACGTCTCGGGGCTCCGGGCGAGGCGGGCCCGGGCGCGAGGGGACTGCCTGAATCGGGCGGGCCGGGATATCCGCAAGGACAGGGCGGCGGGACAGCCGCGTCCCGTGCCCCTGACCCCTTCGGAGGAGACATGTCTGTGGTGACCGCGGGCGTGATGGTGCTCGACTGCGCCGAGCCCGAGAAACTCGCCGTGTTCTACAGGGAGCTGATGGACGCCGAGGAGACCGACGCGACGGCCAACCGTGTGGAGATCCGCAGCCCGGGCGGCACCCGCCTGGCCTTCCGGCGCGACGTCAACGCCACGCCGCCGAGCTGGCCGCGCCCCGAGAACTCCCTGCAGGCACACCTGGAGTTCGTCGTGACGGACCTGGACGAGGCCGAGCGCCGGATCGTTTCGCTGGGCGGGCGCCCCGTGGACACGAAGGACTCCGCCGGGCCGTGCGAGGAACGCTGCTACTCCGACCCGGCGGGCCATTCCTTCACCCTGCGCCGGTCTCTGCCGACGGCGCCCAAGCAGGGCTGAACGGGAACCGCGTCAGTCCCGGCCGCCCTTCTTCGCCGCCGGCCACACACCGGTGGAGCGCTCGATGGCCTTGGCGCCCCCGCGGTCCACGGCGCTGCGTACGGCGGCGAAGATGGCGCCCTGGATCGCGGCGGCCAGTACGATCTCGCCCCAGCCGCGGTCCGGGTCCAGCGCGTCCGGCGCGTCCTCCTCGTGCCGGATCGCCATCCACGTCTTGCGGAAGGCGAGCCCGGCCAGCCAGCCGCCGGCCCACCCCAGCACCCATCCGACGGGCTGGTACGCGGCGGGGAGCTTCTGCTTCTTCGTCTTCTTGGCCACCTGGGTCTCCTTGGTTCGTTCGTGAGATACGGGCTGTATGCCGGTACGGGCTGTATGCCGGTACGGGCCGTATGCCGGACGGACAGGGACTGCCGACGCCGTACGCACCGGGCGGGCGCCGGCGCAACGGCGTCCGCCCGGTTCAGGGCCTGCCGGCCGCGGGGACCTCCTCGCCCGGGCGCACCGGCCCCGGCGGGGTGCCGTCCCCGAACGGGCGCCCGCCGAGTTCCTCCCGGTGATGCTGCGTCAGCCAGCCCGCGAGATCCGGGCCGAGCGGGACGATCCCGGTCGGATTGATGCCGGTGTGCACCTGGTAGTAGTGCCGCTTGATGTGGTCGAAGTCGACGGTGTCGCCGAAGCCCGGTGTCTGGAACAGGTCGCGGGCGTACGCCCAGAGCACCGGGTTCTCCGTCAGCTTCCACCGGTTGCACTTGAAGTGGCCGTGATAGACCGCGTCGAAACGGACCAGCGTGGTGAACAGCCGGATGTCCGCCTCGGTGATCGTGTCGCCGACCAGATAGCGCTGCCGGGCCAGCCTCGGGGTCAGCAGCTCCAGCCGCCGGAAGACACCCGAACAGGCGGCCTCGTACTCACCCTGCTCGGTGGCGAAACCGGCCCGGTAGACCCCGTTGTTGACGTCCTCGTAGACATCCGCCATCACCTCGTCGATCTCGTCGCGCCGCTCCTGCGGGTACAGGTCCGGCGCGTCCTTGCGGTGGTGGGCGGTCCACTCGGTGGCGAAGTCGAGCGTGATGCGCTGGTAGTCGTTGGTGACGAGCTGCCCGGTGGGTACGTCGACGACCGCCGGCACGCTGACGCCGCCCGGGTAGCCGGTCTCCCGCCTGTCGTACGCCTCGCTGAGGAACCGGATGCCGAGGACGGGGTCACGTCCGTCCGCATCGAGGGTGAAGCGCCAGCTGCGGTCGTCCTGGACCGGATCGGTGACGGCCATCGACACGGCCCCCTCCAGACCGAGCAGCCGGCGTGAGATCACCGCCCGGCTCGCCCACGGACAGGCACGGCTGACGACCAGACGGTAACGCTCCGCCGAGACCGGCCAGCCGTCCCGCCCGTCCGCTGTGATCCGGTCGGCGAAATGGCTCTTCGACCGCTTGAACGGTTTCCGGCCGAACGCGCTGTTGCCGTCGCCGCTCCCGTCACCCTGGCCGCTCATGACCTCTCTCCTCCCTGCCGTGGGCGTGCTGTCGACCCGGGTTCCCCCGTTTCCGCCCACGGCACGGTGTGATCCGCTCCGACGGGGGCAATCGGCGGAGGTGAATAGGACATCCACACAGGCAGCCAAGGACGGAGACGAGGAGCGGGCACAGGCCCGGGGGAGGACGGCGGACACCGGTTCCGCATCCACGACCGACCCGCGGACCGACCGCGCGGCCGACCGGAAGACCCGCATCACCGTGCTGGTCGCCCTCGCGGCCAACCTCGTGATCGCGGTCGCCAAGGCGATCGGCGGGGTGCTCGCCGGCTCGCCCGCCCTGCTGTCGGAGGCCGCGCACTCCGTCGCCGACAGCCTGAACGAGGTCTTCCTGCTGGCCGCCCTGCGTCGCAGCCGCCGCCCCGCCGACCGGCGGCACCCCTTCGGCTACGGCAAGGAACGGTTCTTCTGGTCGCTGCTCGCGGCCGTCGGGATCTTCGTCATGGGCGGGTGCTTCTCCTTCTTCCAGGGCTTCGAGGCACTCGCGAGCGGCGGCGGGGAGTCCTTCGGCGGCTATGTGGCCGGCATGATCGTCCTCGGCGTCGCCCTCCTCGCCGAAGGCGCCTCCCTGCTCCGCGCCCTGCACCAACTGCGCGGGCAGGGCTTCGCCGACGGTCTGCGCGACCCGGCGCTGCGCACCGTCGTCGCCGAGGACGGCACCGCGGTGCTCGGCGTGACGCTCGCCCTGACCGGCATGGCGCTGCACATGGCCACCGGCGAGGTGGTGTGGGAGGCCTCCGCCTCGCTCGCCATCGGCGCGCTGCTGGTGTACGTCGCCTTCCGGCTCGGCAAGGAAGCCCGCACCCAGCTGATCGGCGAGGCGGCGGACCCGGAGTCGAGCGGCAGGATCTGTTCGCTGCTGCGGGCCCAGCCCGAGATCGACAGTGTGGAGGCGCTGTTCACGATGAAGACCGGCATCGACTCGGTGCTGGTGGCGGCCCGCGTCGACCTGGTCCCCGGCCTGGACAGCGAACGGGTCGAGGAGGTCGCCGTACGCATCAAGCGGTCGATCGCGTCGACGGTCCCGGAGGCCGGCCAGATCTTCCTCGACGTGACCGACCGGCCCGCCCAGGAGGCACGCGAAAGCCCCGCCGCGACGGGGGAGCGCGGCGGGGCCTGAGGTGCGGGTGCCCGGCACCTTCACCTTCATGCACGCCGGTCCCGGAAAACGCGCCCGGAAGAACCCCTGGGCCGGAAGGATCGCCGGCCCCGGCGAGGTCTGTGGCCCGGAAGACCCCCAGGGCCCGGCACGAGCGCCCGCCGTCGCGGGATCCCGCTCGCCGGATCCGCCCGCGAAGCCGCCGCTCAGTCCCCGTCGGCCGGTTCCAGCACGAACACCGGGATGACCCGGTCGGTCTTCCGCTGGTAGTCGGCGTACGGCGGGTACGCGGCCACGGCACGCTCCCACCACCGCTCCTTCTCGGACCCGGTGACCTCACGGGCCGTCATGTCCCGCTTCACCGGCCCGTCCTGGAGCTCCACCCGCGGATGCGCCTTGACGTTGTGGTACCAGACCGGATGCCTGGGCGCCCCGCCCAGCGAGGCCACGACGGCATAGCGCCCCTCGTGCTCGACCCGCATCACGGGCGTCTTGCGGATCCTGCCGCTCTGCGCGCCCAGGGTCGTCAGCACGACGACGGGCAACCCGGTGTCCAGCAGGGTCGTCCCCTTCGTCCCGCCGGAGCTCTCGTACAACTCCACCTGCTCCCGCACCCACTGCTCGGGGCTGGGCTCGTACTCGCCCTCAAGAGGCATGGAAACCGTCCCATCGTCACGTACCGAAGCGGTCAGAACCGTCTCCCCACACTGACAAACAAGGGATTCATCCACCCCTGCGACACTCCCGGCTCCCGGCCCCCGTCATGACCTCGCGGGTAATCGCGCCGGTCCCGCGCCCACGGCAGAGTCGGGAGCGAGCCCACCGGCCGCCGGCGAAGGAGAGCACACCCCATGACCGTCACCCCGGGCGGGAGCGCCACGACCACCCGCGCAGTGATCGACGAACTGCTGCGCAGGATCGGCCAGGGCGACCCGGAGCACATCGCCGCGCTGTACGCCGCGCACGCCGACTGGAAGCTGAGCTGGCCGGACGACGAGCACGGCCGCGCCGCCACGCCGTGGATCACACAGCGCGGAGCGAAGGACGCCGCCGCCCACTACCGGCGGCTGGCCGCCCACCATGTCCCCGGCGCCGCGGACACCAGGATCGAACGCGTACTGGTGGACGGCGCCGACGCCGTCGTGCTCGGCGAGATCCGTCAGACGGCCCTCGCCACGGGACGCGCCTACCGCGCGCGGTTCGCGCTGCACCTCACGGTGGAGGACAGCCTGATCGTCCGTCATCACGTGTACGAGGACAGCCTGTCGGTGGCCCGGGCCTTCGGCGCGAGCTGAGGCCGCCGGGCAGGGCCGGTCGCAGCCGCCGCGGCCGCGCCGGGTCCGCGACGACCTCGGCGCCCGCCCGTGCCGCCCTTCACCCGGGGGACCGCCGCACAGAAGGCGCGGCCGCCGAGGGCGCCCGGAACGCCCGCGACCCGCAGAAGGTCGCGCTCGCCTGCTCCGAGGACTCGGTCCGGCGCAACCGCGGCACCTTCGTCACCGGCCGCGCCGGGATCGTCGAGTGCGGCCCGCGGCCGAGGGCGGGTCGCCGTTCCCGGTTGAGTAGGGTTCCCGGATGACCGAACCGGACGAGAAGCCTTTTCTCCACGTCGTCGTCTGCGCCGCCGCGGTCGCCGCGGACGTGGGCGAGCTGATCGCGGCCGCGCAGCGACGGGGCTGGGAGGTGGGAGTCATCGCGACGCCGGTCGCGATGGGCGGCTTCTTCGACGTCGCCGCCGTCGAGGCGCAGACCCGCCGTCCGGTCCGCTCCGCCTGGCGCACGCCGGGTGATGCGCGCCCCTTCCCGCCGCCGGACGCCGTGGTGGTGGCGCCGGCCACCTTCAACACCGTCAACAAGTGGGCGGCCGGGCTGGGCGACACCCTCGCCGTCGCCACCCTCTGCGAGGCGTACGGCCTGGGCGTGCCCGTCGTGGCCCTGCCCTGCGTCGCCGACGCGCTGGCCGCCCATCCCGCCTACAACGACAGTCTGATACGGCTGCGCGGGATGGGCGTCCGCTTCGGTGACCTCCCCTCCGGCGAGGAAGGCCGCCGCGCGTTCGGCTGGGAGCGCGCGCTGGACCTGCTCGATCGTTAGGGCCCCACGTCTCCCGCGGCCGGCGTGGCCGTCGCGCGGTGCTCAGGTCGCGATGTCCTGGAACGCGGTGGCCAGCGTTCTGAGGTCCAGGCCGGCCAGATGGTCGAGCAAGTGGCGGCGGACGGCGGCAAGATGGGCCTGCCAGGCCGATTCGAGCCGGGCGAGCCCGGCGTCGGTGAGGGCGGCGTGCCGGCCGCGGCCGTCCTCGCCGCACCGCACCCGCCGGACGCACCCCTCGCTCTCCAGCCGGTGCACCACCCGGGTCGCGCCGCTGAGGGAGATGCCGCAGACGCCGGCGAGGTCGCCCATGCGCAGCCGGCGGTCCGGCGCCTCGGAGAGGTGCATCAGCGTCAGGTACTCCGTGAGGGTCAGCCGCCGCTCTCGGACCATGTCGCCGTCGACGGCGCGCGGCAACGCGTGGACGAGATGCGGCAGGGCCCGGACGACGGCCTCCTCCTGCGCGGTGAGCGGCCGCGCCGGCACGGCGGCTGGTGCCGGTTCCGGCGCCGCGGAGGACATCGCCCCACCCCTCGCGGCCGGAGACGCGGGCCGGCCGGACCCCTCGAAAGCAGTTACTTGACGAAGCAATAATACCATCCTAAGTTGCTTGTCGAAGCAAATATATCCCGGACCGGGCCGGGAGTGCCTTGATGGAGGGCTTTGGAATGATCAGGATCGGAATCATCCTCGGCGGCACCCGTCCCGGGCGCAACGGCGAAGCCGTGGCCAAGATGGCCGACGTGCGTTCACAGGTGGCGCTGTCGCTGTTCAACGACTTCGAGGACTTCAGCGAGTTCAGGCCCGGCGACTTCCAGGTGGAGGCGCTGAACACCATGCTGGACCAGGTGCCGGCCTGGAGCCAGGCCCTCGCCCCGCTGCGCGCCGCGTGACGCGGCCGCAGTACCCCGCCGCCTGAGGGTCGTCCCGCGACGGGCATGCCCCGCCTCGTGCGGGACGGGCACCCGGCGCATCCCCCACGGAGCGGCGCCACCGCGGTGTGCACCGGGGTGCCGCCCACCGCTGTCCGGAACCCCGGTCAGGTCCTTCGCCGAGCAAGTAATATGAAGCCATGTCACGAGCACGGCAGCCTGAACCCGCTGAGCGGGGGCTGCGACCTCTCACCCCGGACGAGGAGGCCGTCGTACGGTCACTCAGCCGCGTCGTCTACTCCCTGCCACGCGCCATCGACGCCGACATGATCAGGGAGCAGCGGCTCTCCCTCACCGAGTACCTGACCCTGGTGAACCTCTCCGAGGCCCCCGGCCGTCAGTTGCGCATGGGCGACCTCGCCGAGGTCGGCGAGATGTCGCTCAGCGGCATGACGCGGCTCGCGGGCCGCCTGGAGAGCCAGGGGCTCATCCGGCGGGTCAGGTCGGAGCAGGACGCCCGCGGCTGGAACGCCATCCTCACCGACGCGGGCCTCGCGCGGCTGGAGGAGGCCTACCCGACCAACCTGGCCTCGGTGCGTCGCCACTTCCTTGACCACTTGGCGGACCTGGACCTCGGCAAGCTCGCGGTGGCGATGCGCAGCATCGCCACCTGACCGGAGCGGGAGGCTGCCCGCCGCCCGGATCCTGGTCGCCGGCCGGCGGTGACCACGCTCCCGTCGGAGTGCGCGCGAAGACGTACGCTCGCCCCGGAGCCCCCTTCCGACGGCAGGAGCACCCCGCACCCCGTCTCGGGGCACTGAGGCTCAGTGCGGGCCCGGCGGTGCGAACTCCGTGCCGCACGGGCCCGCGCCCTCGCTCTCGGGCAGCGGCACCCGGTCGCCGTTCATCGTCAGGGTCCGGTAGTGGCCGCCGATGCGTTCGGTGGAGCGGCCCACGTAGTGGCCGATGAACGAGCGGCGGAAACGGTCGGCGGCGCGGTTCGGCCCGGAGCCGTGCACCAGGCTGCCGTTGAAGAACAGCACGTCACCCGGCCGCATGTCGACCGGCACGGGCGTGAGCCCGGGCGGCGGCGGCACGTACTCCCGCGCGAACGACACCGCCTCGTCCGCCTCCTCCGGGCAGAAGATGTCCATGAGGTGGGTGCCCGGCACGACCTCCAGCCCGCCGTTCTCCCGGTCGATCACGTCGCAGGCCACCCACGCCGCCACGCATGTGCCGGGCTCGACCCGCAGATAGAAGTTGTCCTGGTGCAGCGCCTGCCCCCGGGCGCCCGGCGGCTTGAAGTAGAACATGCTCTGCGCGGCCAGCGCTTCCTCGCCGAGCAGCACCTCCAGCACCGCGCGCAGCCGCGCGTCCAGCAGGAACCGCAGTGCCAGGCCGTTGATCTCGTGCGGATGCATGACCCTCGGGTAGGCGGCGAGCGGGTCGTCGCCGTCCCGCGGCTGGAAGTGGCCCGGCACCGGACCGCCCGCGTGCAGCGCCGTGAACTGCGCGCACAGGCCGTCGATCTCGTCGGGCCCGAACAGCCCGCGCAGCACCGTGAAGCCGTCCTCCTGGAACCGTGCGAGCCCCTCCTGGGTCAGGATGGGACGGCCGGCGGCGCCGATGTCCGTGGCTGTCATGCGTCCACTCCTCGGTGAAGGTGTCCCCGGTACACCACGCCAGGCCGGAACGTGGGCGGAACGGATCCCCTGCCCGCGGACGACTTGCCCGAGGCTGCCGCGCCCGGTGCGTCGTCCCCGCCGCCCGGCCTGGTGGTGATCGGCCACTTCGACCAGTCTCCGGGCCGCACCGCCGATCGGCCAGGCGACGCGGGTTGCGTCCGTCCGAACCGGACTGCCCGTGGAAGCATTTGCGGCGGGTACCATGCCGCGCGCCGGTGACGCGCGGCTGGGCCACTTGGGTGACACCGGGCGGTGCTCCGGCCTGGCGGCGCACACCCCGGTCGAGTGGGAGGGCGTCCCGGGGCAGGCGACCGGCCACGAGAAGTGCCCCGGCTGGCCGGCATCCCGGCTCCCGCTGTGGCCGGCGCCCTGGCGCTCCCGTGTCCGACACCGCCGGTTGCCGCGACAGCGCCGCCACCGCCGCGAGCAGCGCCGGCGGCACGGTGAGCAGCCCGTGCCGGGTGAACTCCCGTACGTCGACTGCGGTGCCCGTGCCGCTGCACGATGCGCCGCCACAGCAGGGTCGCCAGAGTCCCCGCGTATGTCAGGTTCGGGCCGGTGTTCACGCCGAGCAGCACCGCCGGCACCGCCCCGGCCCCGGACGGGGCGGCCGGCGGCACCAGGATGAGAACCGCCTCCGGCAGCCGGAGCGGGCGAAGTACGGCCCACCCCAGCACGGCGGCGAGCAGGACGCTGAGGGCAGGAGTCCGGTGAGACCGGCCCTTTGGTACCGGCCCGCTCCGGCGGGCGGCACCAGGTGCCCCGCAGCGGTGTGACGGCGAGCCGTTCCCGCGCCGCCACGGGGATGCGCAATGTGACCCACTTCTCCCGCATCCTGAGCACCCCCTGTTCGTCCGGTACCGTCTCTTGACCCCTCTGAACTGGCCGTATTTACGAGTAAGTACCTGGGCGGTACCGTGAACGCATGCCAGCCCTCAACGTGGAGTTCAGTGATCGCGAGCTGGAGGACCTGCGGCGGATCGCCAAGGAGCGCGGTACGTCGATGAAGGCCCTCGTGCGTGAGGCGGCGGCAGCCGACATAGCCCGGCACCGGGCACTGCAGGAAGGCGCCGAGGCCTTCCGCCGGTTCTTCGCCACCCACGCGGACGAGTTCGCGGCAGCCTTCCCCGACGACGAGCCGCCCGCGGCCGGCGAGGGACGGGTCGCCTGACCGATGGCACCTGTCCTGCACGTCGACGTGCCGTGGCTGCTCCAGCGGCACGAGGAGGTCCTGCCGGAGCAGCCGGCGATCAACGACTTCTCCGCCCTCGTCGCCGCCGTCGCCCGGCACCGTGTGGATCCGCCCCGCCTCGGTGTGAACTCCGATCCCGCCTGGCGGGCCGCGGCCCTGCTGCACACCCTCGCCCTGCTGAGGCCCCTGCCGTCGGCCAACGCCCGCTTCGCCTGTGCGACCGCCGTCGCCTACATGTTCGTCAGCGGCGTCGGCATCGACCCGCCCCACGGCGCCCTCGTGGACCTCACCCGGGACCTGACCGACGGCAGGACGGACGTGTACGGGGCGGCGGACCGGCTGCGTTCCTGGCAGATCTGACACGCGCCCGGCTCACGGCACCCACCTGCACGGCCCCCGGTTTCCGGAACCGGCCGTCCCTCCCGTCCCGGGGCCGCCTGCCGGGGTGGGAGGAACAGGGCCGGCGGCCGCCTCGCGCTGGAGTGCCGCCGTCCTGCGCGGGGCCCGGTGGGAGAGGCCGGCTTCCATTGGACTCGGTGACCGTGCCCCGTGGGAGCGTGCGTACGGGAGGCTCCGCGTGCAGGAGTTTCACACGGGGCGCTCGAAATGGCTAATGGCGAGCCAGGTTCAAGAGATGCCACCGAATTTAACTTTCTGTCAGTGGTGCGGATGTTGCCCAACCGCCTTGTTGGTCGAGAGCGAGCTGTGCAAAGGTGAACCCTCCGGCGGGGGGTAATGGCCGGGCGCACGCGCACAATTCACGCCCCTCGCGTCCGGTGAAAAGGTACGCACCAACTGGGCCTCCCTTTTTGACGGACAGAACTCCTGTGTCACCTTGCGTGGGAAGGAATCCGCTCAGTGCCCACCCCCCACCCGCCTCGTCCGCCTCACCCGCCGGCCGGCGGTGATCCGGCCGAATCCGACGCCGCCCTCGCCGCCCGGCTGACCGGCGTACCGGACGTCGAAGTCGCCCACTCCACGGCGCTGCTGATCGCCCGCCACTGGCAGTCGGCGCACGACTACGCGGTGATCTGCCTCGCCTCCTCGGCGAGCATCGCGTCCATGGTCACCTCGGCCGCCTGCCACCAGGTCTTCGACCGCCTCACCCTGGGGGAGCCGGGAGAGGCGCTGCGGCCGCGACTGCTGGTGACCGTGCGCGACATCGTCCGGATGTGGTCGTCGGAGGAGCGAATAGCGGGCGCGCTGCCGGAGTTGCAGAAACCGGCCGGGGGACGTGGTATGCGGGCCGCGAAGTCCATGACGCCGGAAAACCGCAAGCTGGCCGAACGCGCATTCCAGGGCCTTCCCGGAGCGGCCCGCACTCTGCTGTGGCACTCCGAGGTCGAGGCGGAGCCGATCACCTTCCCCGCCGTTCTGCTCGGCATGGATACCGACACCGCGTCGGCCATCCTCGAACAGGCCCGGGACAAATTCCGTGAGGGCTGTGTACGGGCCCATCAGGAACTCGCGCCGTCCCAGGACTGCCGCTACTACAACCGCCTGCTCGATGTCCCGATCCGCCGTGGCGGCGCCCTGCTGCCGGATGTCCAGCAGCATCTCGTGGAGTGCCGGCACTGCCGTGACGCCGCCGAGCAGCTCAGCCATTTCGAAGGCGGGCTGGGCGTCCTGCTCGCCGAGGCCGTGCTCGGCTGGGGCAGCCGCCGATATTTCGACTCCCGGCCCGGCCGCGGCCAGCACCTTCCGCGTACCCGTGCCGCGGCCCGCCGGGCCCGCGCCCGCCGCGGGGAACGGCGCGGCATCCTGGCCCACTTCCCGGACATGAGCGGGCGTTCGTCCCGGGCGCTGCGCACCGGCGCGGGCATCGCCTCCGCGGCCCTGCTCGGCACCCTCCTGGCCACCACCCTGTCGTCCTACGACGGTGAGACCGACCCCACGGCCTCCGCCGGCGCCACCGAAGGCACCGGATCCGCTCCCGGCACCGGCACCCAGGCCCAGCCCACGGCCCCCGGCACCGCCCAGCTCCCGAACGCGCCCCGGCAGACCCGGCTGCGCAACGCGGCCAGCGAGCTCTGCCTCGACATCCGCGGCGAGGCCGAGGAGGCCGCCGGGGCAGTACTGGAGGCGTGCTCGTCGGAGCCGACCCAGCAATGGACGTACGAGGCGGACGGGCAGTTGCGCAGTGTGGCCGACCCCGCCGTGTGCCTGGACTCGCACGCGGACGCCGGTGTCGTCATCCTCGGCGCGTGCGCCGCGGAGCAGGACGAGCGGGCCGACGACGTGCGCTACGACCTCACCGTGCGGGGCGAGCTGCTGCCCCGCTGGGACGAGCAGCTCGCGCTCTCCGTCACCACCGGGGACCCGGGCGCCGACATCGTGGTCAAGGTGCGTGACGGTTCCGAGGACCAGCGGTGGCTGACCGACCCGCAGCCGGCCGGTGCGGGCTCGCTGTCGGTCGCGGAGACGGCCGACCCGTCGGCGCGGCAGGCAGGGCTGGGGAGCGGGTCCTAGGCCCGTCCGGCGGCAACGCGGGCGGGGGGCGCGGCCCGGCGCCCCCGGCGCTCGGTGCCGGCGCCGGGGGCGTCCTGCGAGCGGCGGTCAGGTGGGCCCCTCCACGAGGTCGGCCGGGCCGACGGTCGCGGGGGTGGCGTGTCCTGACAGGGCGAGTGTCAGGTCGAGTTCGGCGAGCAGACAGCGGATCACGTGCTCCACGCCCGCCTGGCCGTCGAGGGCCAGACCGTAGACGTACGGTCGTCCGACCAGCACTGCCCGGGCGCCGAGCGCCAGGGCCTTGAAGACGTCGTCCCCGGTGCGCACCCCGCTGTCGAACAGCACCGTCAGCCGGTCGCCGGCCGCCGCCACCACGCCGGGCAGCGCGTCGGCCGCCGCCACGGAACCGGCCACCTGGCGGCCGCCGTGGTTGGACACCACCACACCGTCCATCCCGGCGTCCGCGGCCTGGCGGGCGTCGTCCGGGTGCAGAACACCCTTGAGGACGATGGGGCCGTCCCAGTTCTCCCGCAGGAACGTCAGGTCCGGCCACGTCTTGGCGGGGTCGGCGAACATGCCGACGAAGTGCATCACCGCCGCGTTGGGGTCCTCGTGCACGGGCTTGGCGAGCCCCGCCCGGAACGCCGGGTCGGAGAAGTAGTTGGCGGTGCCTACACCGTGCAGGAACGGCAGATACGCCTGGTCCAGGTCGCGCGGCCGCCAGGCGAGCAGCGGGGTGTCCAGCGTGACGACCAGGACGCCGAAGCCGGCCGCCTTCGCCCGGTTCAGGAAACTCCTGGTCACCTCGCGGTCCTTGGCCCAGTACAGCTGGAACCACCGCTCGGCGTCTCCCATCGCCTCCGCGACCTGCTCGATGGGCGTGCTGGACGCCGAGGAGAGCACGTACGGCACGCCCTGGGCGGCTGCCGCCCGTGCGGCGGCGCACTCCGCGTCCGGATGCATGATCGACAGCACCCCGACCGGCGCCAGGGCCACCGGCGCGGGCAGCGTGCGGCCCAGCAATCCGACCGACAGATCCCGCTCGTGCACGTCCCGCAGCATCCGCGGCACGATCCGGCGCCGCGCGAGCGCCGCCCGGTTGGCGCGGGCGGTGCTGCCGTCCCCGGCGCTGCCCGCGACATAGCCGACGGGTCCGGGACCGAGCCGCCGCTCGGTGAGTTCCTCGAGACGGGTCAGGTCGGCCGGCAGCCGGGGCACGGCTCCCGTCATTCCGTTCAGATAGATCTCGTACTGGAAGTCGGCCCAGTGTTTCGCCATCGCCAGGTCCCCGCCCTCTCGCCGTCGAGCCGCGTCGTCTGGACGATACTGGCGAGTAGGCGCAGGTCCGTCCAGCGGTACGCCTCACTCCCCGGCGACCGACCGGCCCAGAACCGCGGCGAGTTCGCGCGGCCGGGAGAACATCGGCCAGTGCCCGGTGTCCATCCGCACCAGCTCCCACCGCTCACCGGCGAGCAGGTCCCGCGCCGCACCCATCGGCTCCTCCCCGTCGAGCAGGCACTTGACGTACGTCGCCGGCAGGTCGCCCGGTGAGCGGGACAGAACCGCCGGTTCGGTGAGCGTCGCACCGGGGTGCGGGGTCGACTCCCGCATGATCCGGGCGATCTGGTCGTCCGTCAGGTCCTGGCCCGCGTAGTCCTCGGCGGTGAAGGGAGGCCAGAAGCCGCCGTTCTTCTCGATCGCCGCGCGCACATGGTCGCTCGGCCACGCCGACAGGAACGACTCCCCGTCGACGGGGACGGCGGCGTCCACGAAGACCATCCGGGCCAGCCGGTCGCCGATCCGCCCGGCGGCCTGTCCGACCGGGATCCCGGCGTAGCTGTGCCCGACGAGCACGACGTCCCGCAGGTCCAGGCGCTCGACCTCGTCGACGATGTCCCGCACATGCGTCTGCTGCACGGCCGGTACGTCCTTCCGCTCCGCGAGGCCGGACAGGGTCAGCGGACGCACCCCGTGCCCGGCCCCGTCCAGCTCCGCCGCCACCTCGTCCCACGCCCACGCGCCCAGCCACGCACCTGCCACAAGCACGAATTCGGTCATGGCGGCAACGTAGCGCGCCGGGCCGGTGATCGGGCAGGGCGGCTGAGCCGTGCGCGCCGGGGCAGGACGATGCCCACGCCGGTAGCCAGGTCGGCCCCGGCGGCCCCACGGCTGTCCGGGGTTGCCGGCGGGCATGCCGGTTCCTCCGACTTCACGCCGGGCCTGGACGGTTCCGGCGCCGCCGTCGGTCACTCGCCTTCGCGGGTGGTGTCCTGCGTGGGCTCGGCGTCGGGTCCCTGCGCGCGTACGCGCTGGACGTGTTCGAGGGAGTCGCGCAGTTCCGTCAGCCAGTCGTCGGTGTGGCGCTGGACCAGGCGTACGCACCAGGCGAGCGCGTCGCTGCGGCTGCGGGCGACGCCGCCGGCGATCAGGGTGTCCAGGACCTGGCGTTCCGGTTGCCGCAACCTGGTCATGACCGGCGCCGCCACGTGTGTGAACAGCGCCCGCTGTCCACCGCACTCCACACCCCAGGACACCTTCCGGCGGAACCGGTGCTCGGCCTCGCGGGCCACCGCGATCCGATCCTCCCGCGTGCGTTCCCGGAACTCGTCGATCCGGCTCCGCGCGGCCGCTTCCCGCTCGCCCGCCGAGGCGTCCTCGGCCAGCCGCGGGGTGGGGATGCGGCCGATCACGGTGATCTCCTCGCGGTCGGCCGTGACCTCGGTCAGTTCCTCGAAGAGGTCGTCCGGCAGCCGGCCTGCGAACCAGCCGCGTAGCTGCTGTTGCTGCTCTGCCGTAATCATGTAATGACGATTACTCGACGCGCTCATGAACACAAGGGGTCAAAACGGACTACGCCCCGAACGGATCCGGAATGTTTCAGGCCGATTAACAAACCGCAGAGATCCAGCCATTGGGTCACGCGGGGTGATCAAGAACGGCGACTTCCGGGGGGTGGAACCTTCGAACTCCGTGACTTCACGCCACTGCTTCAATACGCAAGGTTACCGAAACGCATGGGGTCGACGTGTATTTCGGCGGCGGACTCGGCAGACTCGCGGTCGCCGGTCGGGCATCAACCAACCGCCCACTCCGGCACGACACGCAATCAAGCGGAAGGATGCACACAATGCGGAACCCCGCGCGCTGGGCAGCGACCCTCGGCCTCACGGCCGCCGCCGTCTGCGGACCCCTGACCGGAGCCGCGCACGCCAGCCCCGCCGCCGAACCGGCCTCGCTCTACGCCCCGTCCGCCCTGGTGCTCACCACGGGCCACGGAGAGAGCTCGGCCACCGTCACCCCGGAGCGTGCGGTGACGCTGAGCTGCGCCCCGAAGGCGTCCGGGACGCACCCGAACACCGTCGCGGCCTGCGCCGAACTGCGCGGAGCCGACGGGAACTTCGACGCCCTGGAGACCAGGACCGGAGTCTGGTGCACCCGCGAGTACGACCCCGTGGTCGTCCGCGTGGACGGCGTCTGGCGGGGCCAGTACGTCTCCTATGAGCGCACCTTCGCCAACGAGTGCGTGAAGAACTCGTACGGGACGAGCGTCTTCGCGTTCTGAGGGACCGGGATCGCCGGGCCCCCGTGAATGCCGCGAACGACCCGCAGTTGGGGAGTGCGGGCCGTCGTCGCGGGGGCCCTGGGGTCTCGCCCCAGGGGTCGGACGGGCGGAGTGGGGCCGCCCGCCGACCCCTGGGATCATTCGTCCGGCTGCCGGGCGCGGTCCCGGTGGCTGGTATCGCACCACGGATAGCGACGGCTGCGCCGGCAGGTGCACAGAGCCACCCGGAAGCGGTCGGAGGAGACGGTCGTACCGTCTTCGAGCTCCACCTCCACGGGCCCCTCCACCAGCAGCGGCCCGCGGCGCTGGACGGCGATCCGGCGCGGGGTGTCAGACGGGGAGTTCGGCACGGACGACCACCAGCTCTTCCTTGTCCTCGGTGGCGGACAGCAGCCCCCGCTCGCGCAGCCACCCTTGTCTCTCCCGCAGCACGGGGCCGAAGGCGATCCGGCGACGGCGGGTCATGCTCGCCTTCAGGCCGGCGGCGCGCAGCAGGGTCAGGGTCCGCTCGGGTCCGCTGAGGGCCGAGTGGACGATCAGCAGGACCCCGCCCGGGCGCAGCAGGGCGGGTGCCTCCCGGCAGATCCGGTCCAGGACCAGCCGCCCGTCGTGGCCCGCGTCCCATGCCCGGGCCGTGCCGCGCGGCTCGGGATTTCCGTCCGG
This sequence comes from Streptomyces sp. NPDC047706, assembly GCF_043204795.1. Lineage (NCBI taxonomy): Bacteria > Bacillati > Actinomycetota > Actinomycetes > Kitasatosporales > Streptomycetaceae > Streptomyces > Streptomyces sp. NPDC047706. The sequence goes on from NZ_JBIDCW010000011.1 coordinate 124,048, forward strand.
GGCGGGCACATACGGCGGGTTGGCCAGAATGACGTCGAACGTCTGGTCCCGCACCGGTTCGAACAAATTCCCGCGCAGGATGCGGACCCGCAGTCCGGACAGCCGGGCGTTGATCCGGGCGGCCCAGACCGCGCGCCGTGAGACGTCGACGGCCGTGACCCGCAGGCCGCGCCGCGCCGCCGTGAGCGCCAGCGCCCCGCTGCCGGTGCCCACGTCGAGCAGCTCCGCTCCCGGTGGCAGCGGTTCCTCGGACAGGGCCTCGGCCAGCAGGTCTGTGTCTTCCTGAGGCGTGTAGACGCCGGGTGGCACCAGTGGATTCACGTCGACCAGGTACCCCGGCAATCAAGAAATATGGGAGATTTCGGATTGGTGCGCGGTCTCGCCTCCGAGGGGCACACGCAGTGACGACCTGCCGGCCCGCCAGTCGGTGAGCAGCCGCTTCGCGAGGCGGTCCTCGGCATACCCGGTCGCGTCGATCCCGAAGGCGACATCCTGGGCCAGGTGGGGCTCCGCGGCCAGCAGACCACCGATGACGTCATGCCGTACCACCTGCTCGTGCACGGCGTCGGCCTCCACGTGCTCGTCGTAGAAGTGCTCGGCGGCCGCGCCGGCCCCGGTCCGCCGCATGGCGTCGGCGAGCCGCCTGGAACCCGGCGACGAGGTGATCTCCACGGCGGCGAAGTGGCCCACCAGGGCGCCCCTGAACGACCTGTGCAGACCGAACAGGGACATGAGGTTCACCGTGGCGAGCAGTTCGGCGCAGGCCGCGTCGAGATAGTGCCCGTAGGCCGTGTCCAGGCCCAGGTCCGTCATCAGGTTCGCGTACAGCAGGGCGTGGACGCGGTCCGGGCGGCCGCCGCCGAACTCGTCGAACGCCACGGCCGCCATTCCCGCCTTCGCCCTGCCCCACAGCCGGGGCAGCACCCAGGCGTGCGGGTCCGCCTCCTTGAGGTGGTAGAGCGAACGCTGGGCCGCGTACTCGCGCACCTGCCACAGCTCACCCCTGTCGCGCAGGAAGTGGGTGACTCCGGTGCCGTCGACCGGTTCGACGAGGATCTCCGCGAGAGCGTCGTCGACGCTGTCGTGGACCGGCGTGCCGGCGCGCAGGGCGGACAGGAAGCGGTCCTCCAGCGCGGCACGGGCGCCCAGCAGGCCCGGGTCCCACTCGAGGTCCTCCGCCGCGCCCGCGAAGCCGCGGTAGTGGAGCTCGTAGCAGAGGTAGAGGGCGAGCTGGAGGTCGTCGCCGTACGGGGCCGCGCCCGCGGTCTCCTCTGTGCCGGGCAGCGGGCCCGCGCCCCGGAGGTACTCGATGACCGAGGCGGACAGGGGGCCGCGTGCGGACGGCAGCCGTGGTTCGTGGTGGTCGTGCGTCATGCGGGCCCGAGTACCCCAGGTGGCGCCGGGTCTCCCATCCGAGTGGCACCCGGCGGCAGGGGTACGCCTGTGCGTCGTCCCTCTCGGGTCCGGCGCGGCGATGTCCGTACCGGGGACCTGTCCGCCGCGGGCCGGACGCCTCCTTCGTCCGGCTGCCCGGGCGCGTCGCCCCGTCCGTCCCGGGGCGCAGGCCCGTGCGCCCAGCGCGGGCCGGCGTCACCGTCGGGGCGGACGGGTGTTCGCCCCGCGAGTCCGGTCCGTGTCCGGCGGGCCGGACGCCCATGGGTTCCGCTCCACCCGGCGGTGTGTCCCGGGTGGGGCGGGGCCGGCGCGTCGTCACCGATCCGACGGGCCCCCGGGCGTCTCACCCGGCCCGCCCCTCGGTCCCCCTGCGACTCCTGCCGGGCCCGTGCGTCGGATGTGAGCGCCTCGCCGGCCTCCCCGCCCTGCCGGCGTTCGGCGCGTCCTTCCTCGGTCCGGCGCTCGGCGTCGCGGATCTCGCGCAGGACCTCCTCGGCGGCTCTCTCTCCGGGCTCCTCGGGGTGCTAGGGCACGGTGGTCCCTGTCCGCAGCATCCTCCGAAGCGTCAGCACGAGGCGGACGCGATCCGCAGCGGTACCGGGTCCGGCGGCGGTGTCCCCTCGCTGACCCGGCAGGCCTCCGCCCACCAGGCCGGGCCCTCCTCGATGTGCCGCAGCAGCACGCCGTCGCGGATCGCCCACGGGCACACGGTGACCCTCTTCAGTCCGGTCACCTTCATGGCCGTGTGCCCGATCACCGCTCCGGCCAGGCTCTGCGCGGCGCGGGGCGCCGAGATGCCCGGCAGCAGTGCCCGTTCGGTTGCGGGCAGCGCGGCCAGCCGGGTGGTCGCCGCTTTCAGGTCGGCGCGTCTCAACTGCCGTTCGACGAAGGGCCCTTCCCGCCCGGGCAGGGCACCGCACAGCCGGCCCAGCTGCTGGAAGGTCCGTGAGGTGACGACCGCCGACCGCGGTCCCTCCCAGCGGATCCGCGCACCGACGTCCCGCAGCTGGTGCCGCACCTTGCGGCGCAACGCCTTCACCTGGTCCGGCGACGGCGGGTCCTGCGTCGCGAAGAACTCATGGGTCAGCCGTCCCGCGCCCAGCGGCAGCGAGGCCACGAAGTCGGGCAGCCGCCCCCGGCCGAAAGCGACTTCGAGCGACCCGCCGCCGATGTCCAGCAGCGCCAGCGGCCCCGACCGCCACCCCATCCAGCGCCGCGCGGCGAGGAACGTCAGCTCCGCCTCCACCTCGCCGGGCAGCGTGCACACCTCCACCCCGGTCCGGGCCCGGACGGTGCGCAGCACCTCGAGCCTGTTCGAGGCGCTGCGCACGATCGTGGTGGCGAAGGCCAGCGGGCCCGCCGCACCCCACCGCGCCGATGTGCGGCCTGCCTCGAAGACCGCCTCCACCAGCCGTTCCACGGCCTCGTCCGGGATCGCCTCCCCCGTCCTGACGTGCTCCGACAGCCGCAGCCGCCACTTGGCGGTGTGAACCGGCAGCGGGACCCCGTCCTGCGCGTCCACCACCACCAGCCGGACCGTTCTCGACCCCACGTCCACCACGCTGATTCGCATGGAGGGGCGGGTACCCGGCCGCGACCCGCTCCAACTGCCCCCGCCACCCGTGCGCCGCCCGAAGTGCACCAGTACGCCGGGGCAGCCCGGCCCTCGGCGCGGCTCCGGGCCGCCTGTACGGAAGCCCGCCCCGTACATTCCTTGACAGACATATAACTGCAGAGGCATATTCAACCCATGCCCGACGCCTCGATCTGGACGGCGCTCGCCGATCCGCACCGGCGGGCCATCGTCGCGCTGCTCCTGGAGCGGCCGCGGCCCGTCGGGGAGATCGTGGAGGCGTGCGGACTGAGTCAGCCGAGCACCTCCAAGCACCTGAAGGTGCTGAGGGAGACGGGCCTGGTGCGGGTACGGCAGGACGCGCAGCGCCGCGTCTACGCCCTCGACCCCGCCCCGATCGCCGAACTCGACGCCTGGCTGACCCCGTACCGCGCGCTGTGGAACCGCAGCCTGGATGCCCTGGGCCGACGGCTCGACGCGACGCCGGACGCCACCGCGCAACCCCCACCGAAGGACTGATCCGCCATGCCCGCCGACCTCACCGGCACCTACCTGACCCTGGACGACGGCCGCCCCGCGGTCCGCTTCAGCCGCACCTACGACCACCCCGTCGACCGCGTCTGGCACTTCGTCACCGACCCGGACGAACTCGCCGAGTGGTTCCCGTCCCGAGCCGAGATCGAGCTGCGCCCCGGCGGCCGGATCACCTTCAGCGGCGACCCCCACATGGAGGACTCCACCGGTGAGGTGATCGCCGTCGACCCGCCCCGGCACCTGTCCTTCGAGTGGGGTGGCGACGAGGTCCACTTCGACCTGGAGGCCTTGGAGGACAAGCGCACCCGCTTCACCCTCACCAACGTCCTCGTCGCCGCCGACACCGCCGCCCGCAACGGCGCCGGGTGGGAGGTGTGCCTGTCCGCGCTCGACGCCAAGGCGCGCGGCGAGCGTTTCGAGGGCCCGCACGCCGGTGCCGCGGCACCCTGGCGGGAGATCTACCAGGGGTACGTCGAGGCGGGCGTCCCCTCCGGCGCACCCGTCCCCGGCATGGACTGAACTACGCCAGCTGCCGTCGTACCAGCTCGTGCAGCCGGCCGCCGGTGTCCGCGAGGAGTCGCGCGGGCGGCCCCTGCTGGGCGATCCTGCCGTCCTCCATCACGACGACGCGGTCGGCGTCCAGCACCGTCGAGAGCCGGTGGGCGATGACGACGCGGGTGGCGTTGAGGGCCTTGGTGCTCTCGATGACCGTGCGCTGCGTCTCGTTGTCGAGGGCGCTGGTCGCCTCGTCGAAGAAGAGGATGCGCGGCCGGCGGATCAGCGCCTGGGCGATCATCAGCCGCTGCCGCTGGCCGCCGGAGATCGCCCCGTTGCCCGCGACGATCGTGTGCAGTCCCATCGGCATCCGCCTGATGTCCTCGGCGAGCCCGGCCAGCTCGGCCGCCGCCATCGCCTCCTCCTGCGTGTACGGCTCAGTGCCGCAGATGACGTCCAGGATCGAGCCGGTGAACGGCTGCGCGTGCTGGAGCACCACCCCGCACTGGCGCCGCACGGCGGACTGGTCGAGCGCGGCCAGGTCCTGACCGTCGTACAGGACACTGCCGGAGACCGGCCTGTCGAAGCCGATGAGCAGCCGCAGCAGCGTCGACTTGCCGCAGCCGGACGGCCCGACGACCGCCACGAACTCTCCCGGCCGCACCTCGAACGACACGTCGTCGAGGACCAGCGGCCCGTCGTCGGAGTACCGGAACGACAGCCGCCGCGCCTCCACGGCCCCGGAGAGCGGGCCGGGCCGGGTGCTGGCCGTGCGCACCTCCGGTGCCGCCCGCAGCACCGGCTTGATCTGCTCGTACAGCGGCAGCGCCGCCACCAGCGACACGAACGCCCCGGTGATCTGGGTGACCGAGGTGAGCAGCATCGTCACCGAGGTGTTGAAGGCGAGGAAGGCGGCCGCCGACATCGAGCCCCGTGCCGGGCCCGCGAGCAGCATGAACATCAGCAGGGAGCACAGCGGCAGGTAGATCGCGCCGAGCACGGTGGTGAGGTTCTTGATCCGGCCCAGGCGCTGCTGGAGCTCACGGCTGCGCGCGAACTCGCCCGCCCACGCGGCGTAGGCGTAGTTCTCGGCCGCCGCGACCCGCAGCTTGGGCAGCCCGCGCAGGGTCTGGAACGCCTGGTTGTTCAGCTTGTTGGTGAGCACCGTCAGGCGGCGCTGCCAGCGCACCTGCCACAGACCCAGCGCGAGGAAGACTCCGGCGATCACGACGAGCATGCCGAGGGCTGCCAGCGTCATCGAAACGCTGTACCAGAGCAGCAGCCCGAGGCTCATCGCTCCGACGGTGACCGACTGGGCGACCGTCGGCCCGACTCCCGCGAGCAGGCGGCGGATCGCGCTGATGCCCATGGCCGCGCTGGCCAGCTCGCCCGTGGAGCGGCCGGTGAAGAACTTCGTCGGCAGCCGCAGCAGCCGGTCCCACACGGCCGGCTGCAGCGTCGCCTCGATACGGCCCTCCAGCCGCAGGATGGTCATGTTCTGCAGCAGCATGAAGGCGGCCGCGACGACACCGCTGACCATCACCGCCAGGCAGACCTGCGCGATCAGCCCCGCCTGCGCCTTCGGCACGAACTCACCGAGCACCTTGCCGGTCGCGATCGGCACCAGCGCGCCGATGGCTACCGTCACCAGCCCGCTGAGCAGCAGCCCGGTCACGTCCCGGCGCGTGCCCCGCATGCAGAAGCGCAGCAGCCCCAGCGGCCCCAGCGGGCGTTCGGGCAGCGGCCGGTAGAACATCACCGCGCGCGGTTCGAACTCGGGCGCGTTGGCCTTCTCGATCGGCGTCTCGCGTCCGGTCGCCGGATGCACCGCGACATAGCCGCCCCGCCGCCACAGCAGCGCGACCGGCGCCCCCGACAGCGCCCGGTGGCCCACCAGCGGCCCCACGTCGTCGCGCCACCAGCTGCCGTCGAGCCGTACCGCGCGGGTACGCACCCGCGAGGCGAGGGCGATGCGCTCGACCGGGTCGAGCCGGTCGCTCTCGGTGCCGCCGTGCCCGGGGTCGGCCAGCGCGATCCCGGCCGCCGCGGCGACCAGCCTGCACACGGCGTACGTGGCGTCGGCGTCGGCGGCCGTGGTTGGCTGCGCCGACGGCTTGCCGATCGACGCGAGCAGCGTCCGGTCGGCCTGCGCGCGTACCTGCTCACCTGCCTTGATCCCGGCGGCCGTTCGTGTCTCGTGGGCGCGCTCCAGCTGCTCGATCCAGCGGTCCAGCGTGGTCAGCAGGCGGTACTGCTGGTCGACCATGCTCTGCCACAGGGCAGGGTCCATCAGCAGGTCGCCCGCCGCCTGTGCGCCGTACAGCGAGCCGTACTGGACGCTGCCGGGCGGCACCTGCATCCAGAACACGTCGTCGTCCGTGACCTCGGCGGCCCGTTCACCGGCCGTCGGCGCCTGGAAGAGGATCGACAGACCCCGGCCGACGCCGAGCGCGAGGGCGTACTCCAGCGGGCTCGTCGTCGGCGGGACGTACTGCGGGTTGCCGTACTCGTCGTACGACCAGGTCTGTGTCGCCGCGGGCTGGTACAGCTCGCGCAGCCCGATGCGGTGCACCACGCAGTCCCGCACCGGACGGGCGATCAGCGTGTGCTGCGGGCCGGCGACCGGGCCGAGCAGGAGCGAGCCCGCCTCCAGCCTGCCGAGGTGGTGCCAGTGGCCCTGCTGCGCCGCGTCCACCGCGAACAGGTCCAGGGCGCCCGCCGCGACCAGCCACAGCGCCTGCGGCCCCTGAAGGTCCAGCCGGCTGAACCCGGCGCAGTCGATGGGCGTGCCCACCTGGCCGAGCGCACCGAGGACGTAGTCGTCGCCGTGCACGGTCGTCATCTCACCGCTCCCTGACCAGCGTCGCGTACGCGCCGCCGCGCGCCACGAGCTCCTCGTGCCGGCCGCGCTCCACGATCGCGCCGTGCTGGAGGACGACGATCTCGTCGCTGTCCCGCACGGTGCTGAGCCGGTGCGCGATCACCACGCAGGCGCAGCCACGCCGGCGCAGATTGTCCATGACGGCCTGCTCGGTCTCCGCGTCGAGGGCGCTGGTCACCTCGTCCAGCACCAGGATGCTGGGCCGGCGCACCAGTGCCCGGGCGATCTCCAGACGCTGGCGCTGCCCGCCGGAGAAGTTGCGGCCGTCCTGCTCCACCCGGCTGTGGATGCCGCCGGGGCGGCGCTGCACGACGTCGTGCAGCGCGGCGTCCTTCAGTGCCTCCAGCACCGCCTCGTCCGGGATGGACGGGTCCCACAGTGCGACGTTGTCGCGGACCGAGCCCTCGAACAGGAACACGTCCTGGTCGACGAAGGAGACGGAGGCCGCGAGCGCGCCGCGCGGGATGTCCTCCAGGCGCTGCCCGTCGATGCGGATCACGCCCTCCCACGGCGTGTACAGGCCCGAGATCAGCCGCGAGACGGTCGACTTGCCGCTGCCCGAGCCGCCCACGAGCGCGACCTGCTGCCCCGGTCCCACCGTCAGGTCGAAGCCGGCCAGGAGCGGCTTGTCGAGGGGGCTGTAGCCGAAGGTGACGTTCTCCAGCTCGACATGGCCGTGCAGCCTGCGCGTGGAGTCGCCGCCCGCGCGGTCGTAGAGGGGGTCGGTGCGGAAGTTCTCCACGTCCTTCAGGCGGGCCACGTCGGCCGCGAAGTCCTGGATGCGGCTCGCCACGCCGTTGAGCCGCGTCAGCGGGGCGGTGAAGCGCGTGACCAGCGCCTGGAAGGCGACCAGCAGACCGACGGAGATGGCGCCCTCGATCGCCCGCATGCCGCCGATCCACAGGATCAGCGCGCTGTTGAGCGTGGCGAGCGTCGGCGCGACCACACCGAGCCAGGCGCTCGGCACGCCGAGCCGCTGCTGCTCCTCCAGGGTCGTGGCGTGCTGACCGGCCCACTTGCGGAAGTAGCCGTCCTCGCCGCCGGTCGCCTTCATCGTCTCGATCAGCTGGAGGCCGGTGTACGCCGTGTTGGTGAGCCGGGCGTTGTCCGCGCGCAGCTTGGCCGTGCGGGTCGCGCGCAGCCTGATGACGACCCGGATGGCGACGACGTTCAGCAGCGCCACGCCGACGCCGACGAAGGTGAGCTGCGGGTCGTAGGTGTAGAGGAGCAGCGCGTACAGCACCACGACCACCGCGTCCACGCCCGCCGCGGCCAGGTCGCGGGCCAGCGTCTCGGCCACCGCGTCGTTGGACTGCAGGCGCTGCACCAGGTCGGCGGGGCTGCGCTGGGAGAAGAAGGTGACCGGCAGCCGCAGCAGGTGCCGCAGGAAGCGCGCGCTGGACAGCGTCGAGGAGATGATGCGGCCGTGGTGCAGGTTGGCCTGCTGCAGCCAGGTCAGCACCAGTGTGAGCAGCACGCAGGCACCCATGGACGCGAACAGCACGTCCAGCAGCGAGGTCTGCCCGCCGATCAGGAACATGTCGATGTAGGTCCGGCTGAGCGCGGGCACCGCCGCCCCGACCACCACCAGCAGCAGGCTCGCCAGCACGGCGGCGGGCAGCGTGCCGGCGGTGCCGCGCAGCCGCGCCGGCATCGCTCCCCAGACACCCGGCCTGCGCCCGCCACGGGCGAAGTCCTCGCCCGGTTCCATGGTGAGGACGACGCCGGTGAAGCTGCCGTCGAACTCCTCGATCGGCACGAAACGACGGCCCTTGCCGGGGTCGTTGACGAACACGCCCCGGCGCCCGAAGCGGCGGCCGATGCCGTCGTACACGACGTAGTGGTTGAACTCCCAGAACAGGATGGCCGGAGCCTTCACCTCGGCGAGGGCGGCCAGGTCCATCTGCATGCCCTTGGCGGTCAGGCCGTAGCTGCGCGCCGCCTTGAGCAGATTGCTGGCGCGCGAGCCGTCGCGGGAGACGCCGCAGGCGATGCGCAGCTCCTCCAGCGGGACGTGCTTGCCGTGGTGGCCGAGCACCATCGCCAGGGAGGCGGCGCCGCACTCGACGGCCTCCATCTGCAGGACCGTGGGGGTGCGTACCGTCCTGCGGCGGCCCTTGGGGACGGTACGCCTGGGCGGGGCGGCCCGGCGCCTGCCTCTCGATTCCGGTGCGGCGGTGGTCACGGGAGCAGCCAATCGACGGGACGCTGGTCGGCCAGCCGGATCGAGCCCGTGGCCATCGTCATGGAGGTGAGGGTGAACGGCGGTCCGTCGGCCGACGACCACTTGTAGCCGCTCCTGGTGCCGGAGGACCTGTCGAGGCGGACCAGGACGGCGACCGGGCGGCCGTCCTTGGTGAACTGCTGGCCGAGCTGGGTGTCGCCGAGGAACGCGGCGATCTCCTGCGGCGACTGCGGGGCGCGGTCCACGGACTTCACATGGCCGCGCAGGACGCCGTACTCCTGGGTGGGGACCGTCTGCACGGTCAGGTCCACGGCCGCGTCCGCGGGGATGGACCCGGCGTTCCCGGCCGGCACGTACACCGTGGCGTACAGCGGGTCACCGGCGTCGGCGACCTTCTCCACCGCGGCGACGTCGGCGCCGGTCCGGATGATCTGGCCGATGGTGGCGGCGAGCGCCGTGAGGCGGCCGGCGGCGATCGTGCGGACCACGGTCTCGCCCTCGGCGGTACGGACCTTCAGAACGGGGGAGTTCGCGGGCAGCCGTTCGCCTTCCTCGGCGAGGATCGCGCTGACCTGGCCCGCGACCGGGCTCTGCAGGATGTAGCTGCCCTCGCCGTGTGTGAGGACGGCGGGGGCGCTCACGGTGGAGGTCACCGAGCCGGTCACGGCCCACACGGACGCGGCGGCCATCGCGACCACGGTCACCGACAGCACCAGCCAGCCCTGCGGGCGGGCGAGGCGCACCGGAAGGTCGAGTTCCTCCGGCGACTGGAGCTTGGCGAGGGCCTGTTGGCGGAACTGCACGGATCTTCCCTCACCGGGTGGACTGTGTGACGGCATCCGAAGAGTCCCGGAACCGGGAAACGGCTCCGGGACTCAGCGGCACCGGCGTGCGATCAGAGACCGGCGACCAGGTTGGTGACCGGGGCGGTGTTCAGGCCCGTGACACCCTCGACGGTGCCGACGGCCGTGTCGACCAGACCGGAAACCGGGGCGATGCCGTCCACGGCGCCGACGACGGTGTTCACGGCGTTCACGGACAGGCCGCCGGAGACGTTGTCGAGCTCGGCGTCGGAGATCTCGACGGTCTCGACCCGGGGGGTGGAGTTCATGATGGAACTTCCCTTCGTATGGCAATTTCACAAGGGGGGAGCGGCCCCCTCTGGGGACAGATGGACGGCCGCGACCGCGGGCGCCGGGCACCCCTGGCCGGTGAGCCCTCGCGGACCCCGCGGTGCGATGGATCAAAGCACGCGGCGACGGGGGCCTTCCAATCAAACACAGGCCTCAGCAGGGCACTTGAGTCCCAGTGGTCCCCAAGCGTGCAGGCGTGGGCACGGCTTGTCGGCGACTTCTTCACATGGTGCCCGGCATCGCCCCGTACCGGCTCTTGCCGCCCGGCCGGCGAATCCGGCACTCCCGCCCCAAAGGCGTGCCCCGCGGCGCGCGAATGTGCAGAACCCCGGGGCCCGGTGACTTGGTTGAGTATTGAATGTGCAGATTCCCTGAAGCGAGGATTCCGCTACCACTCCGAGACGGACCGTCGCTGATCGATTACCGGCCGTATCAGCCCAGAAGTGCGTAGACGGTGGTGGCGTGGGCCGCCAGTTCCCCCGACCGCTCGGCCGTCATGGTGATGTCGGCGAACGCCATCCGGCGGCCCAGCTTGGTCAGCACCGCCTCGATCAGGACATCCGAGTCCGTCACCGCGCGCTGGAACGCCGTCGACTGCTGAACGGTCGTCATCGGCACGAAGGCACCGCGCGCCGCCGAGACGGCGATCACGGTGGCGGTGTCGGCGGCGGCCATCAGGGCCTGCCCGGACAGTGCGCCGCCCTCCCTGGCCAGCGCTGCCGACCAGGGCAGCCGCAGGGTGGCCCGGTCCTCGCGCAAGTCCTCCACGGACAGGCCGAGTTCCAGTACCCAGGGAGCGAAGTTGGCGGAGAGGATCTTGTCGGCCTCGGCGGTGGTCATCGTCATGAGGGGATTGTTCCCCGCACGCGCAGGGCGCGCGCGGAGCATGGCCGACTCCGCCTGCGGACGGGCGCGCGACGAAGCGGAATTGAACGTCCCGCACGCCCCCTGCGTACCAGTGGCCATCCAGGCGCCCCAGCAGCCGCCGTGAGACGGCGGCACGGACCCCGTCCTCCAGGAGGTCGAGAACCCTTGAGTCACAAGCGAATTCCGAAGCGCAAGGCCGTCATCGCGGTGGGCGGCGTGGCGGCGCTCGGAGCGGCGGCACTTCTCCTGCCGAACGCCAACGCGTCCCAGGACGGCGCCGAGGACACGGCCGCGGCGCCCAGGACCCTGAAGGCGGGCGACGCCTCGGACCTCGCCTCGCAGCTCGCGGGTCTGCTCGGTGACGCCTTCGCCGGTTCCTACTACGACGAGGGCGGCCAGCAGCTCGTCGTCAACGTGGTCGGCGACAACAACCAACTGGTCGTCCAGGCCAAGAAGGCCGGCGCCGCCGTCCGCCAGGTCGAGAACAGCACCGCCGAACTGAGGTCCGCAGCGCAGACCCTGAAGACCGAGGCCACCATCCCCGGCACCTCGTGGGCCGTCGACCCCAGGACCAACAAGATCCGCGTCACCGCCGACAGCACGGTCACCGGCGAGAAGTGGGACACGCTGGAGTCGACCGTGCGCAGCCTCGGCTCCGGCATGGCCACCATCCAGAAGTCGGCCGGCACCTTCAGGACGTTCGCCTCCGGCGGCGACGCGATATTCGGCGGCGGCTCCCGCTGCTCGCTCGGCTTCAACGTCACCGCGGGCGACGGCTCCCCGGCCTTCCTGACCGCCGGTCACTGCGGCGTCGCCGTGGCCGAGTGGTCGGACGCGCAGGGCGGCGCCCCGATCGCCACCGTCGACCAGGCCGTCTTCCCCGGTGAGGGCGACTTCGCGCTCGTGAAGTACGACGACCCGGCGACCGAGGCGCCGAGCGACGTCGACGTCGGCGGCGGGCAGACCGTCCAGATCTCCCAGGCGGCGGAGGCCACCGTCGGCCAGGAGGTGTTCCGGATGGGCAGCACGACCGGCCTCGCCGACGGCACGGTCACCGGCCTCGACGCCACCGTCAACTACCCGGAGGGCACGGTCACCGGCCTCATCCAGACCGACGTGTGCGCCGAACCCGGCGACAGCGGCGGCTCGATGTTCACCCAGGACGGGCTGGCCCTCGGCCTGACCTCGGGCGGCAGCGGCGACTGCACGGCCGGCGGCGAGACCTTCTTCCAGCCGGTCACGACGGCACTGGCGGCGGTCGGCGCGACGCTGGGCGGCGCCGGTGCCGGTGCCGGCGACGACTCCGGCGCGGGTGCCGGTGACGAAGCGGGCGCCGGTGAAGGCGCCGGTGCGGGGGACGAAGCGGGCGCGGGCGCCGGTGAACAGGCCGGGGCCGGCGCGGGCGAGGAAGCCGGCGGCGAGCAGGCCGGTGAGGAAGCCGGTGCCGGCGGCGACCACGCGGGCGTGGAGGACGGCTCCGGGCTCACCGGAACCAGGTGACCCGGGGCTGACGACGGTCCGGCCCTCCGGCGGGAGGACCGGACCGTCCCGTTCCTACGGTGCCCAGCCGCACCGCCCGGCGCCCAGCCGCACCGCCCGGCGCCCAGCCCCCTCAGACCTCCCCACCCTCCTTGCCGTCCTCCCGCACCCGCAGCAGCATCAGGGCCACGTCGTCGGCCCGCTCCTGCGAGCATCCCCGGCCCATCATCACGTCGGCCAGCTCGTCCAGCGGCAGGTGCCCGGAGCCGCCCAGCCGCCGTCCCAGCTCCGCGAGCGCGTCCTCGATGTCGACCCCGGGGGACTCCACGAGCCCGTCGGTGTAGAGGACGAGCACCGAACCCGGCGTCAGGTCCACCTCGGTCGTCGGATACGTCGCCGAGGCGTCGATCCCGAGCAGCGGACCACCCGCGAGGTCCAGCACCCGTACCCTGCCGTCCGGGCGCCTGAGCAGCGGCGGCGGATGCCCGGCCCGGGCCATCACGGCCCGCCCGCGCGCCGGGTCGAGCCGCAGATACAGACAACTGGCGAACAGCTCGGCCCCGAGGTCGATGAGCAGCCGGTTGGTGCTGCGCATGACCTCCGCGGGCGTCTGACCCACGGTCGTGTACGCGCGCACCGCGGTGCGGATCTGCCCCATCAGCCCGGCCGCCGTGACGTTGTGCCCCTGCACGTCCCCGATCACCGCCGCCGCCGTCCCCTGAAGCGGCATCACGTCGTAGAAGTCACCGCCGATGTCCATGCCCCGGGAGCTCGGCAGATAGCGCGCGGCCGTGTCGACGCCCGGCAGCGGCGGCAGCGAGGGCGGCAGGAGCGCGGCCTGCAGCCCGTGCGCCAGCTGGTGCTTGGCGTCGTAGAGCAGGGCGCGCTCCAGGGCGAGGGCGATCAGCCCGCACAGGCTGGTCAGCACGGCCCGCTCGTCGGTGGGGAAGGCGTGCGGCTCGGCGTAGGCCAGCACGCACGTGCCCACCGGGCGCCCGGAGGCGATCAGCGGCAGGTAGGCCCAGGACGCGAAGCCGTCCGGGGTCGCGTGCCGGATCGGATACAGCCGTTCCAGCTCGGTGCGGGACTCGAAGAACGCCGGAACCCCGCTGTTCAGAGCGTGCGCGCCCGGCGTGGGCGCGTTCAGCGGCGAACCGTCGAACCGCTCCACGACATGCGGGTCCGGATAGCCGCGGTGCCCCAGCACGTGCAGCCGGCCCGCCCGGGAGCCGAGAAGCACCAGCGCCTGACTGCCCAGTGCCGGTGCGACCTCCTGGGCGACCAGCTCCACCACGTCCTGCACGGTCACCGCCTCCGTCAGCGCACCGGCGAGGCTCAGCACCTGCGAGATGGTCACCAGCCGGGACGGCCCCTCGCCGGACGGCGGCACGGCACGGCCCATCTCCGACACCGCCCGCGCCCTGCTCACCCGGACGCTCAGCCCCGTCGCGCTCGGATACAGCCGGAACGACAGCCAGTCCCCCGGGGGGCGCACCGCGACGAACGACGTGGCGTGCTGGCTGAGCAGCGCGGCCCGGTAGCGGTCCTCGTACACCGGGTCGTTCAGCCACGGCACCGCCGCCCACAGCTGGGTGCCCTGCAGCCGGCCCGCCGGCACGCCGATCAGCTCGGCCGCCGCGGCGTTCGCGTAGGTGATCCGCCCGTGCACGTCCAGCGAGCACAGACCGTACGGCAGCCGCGCGACCATCCGCGCCGCCTCGACCGAGCCCAGGGTGCCGGCCGTGCTGCCGACGGCCGGCGCGGCGAGCAGGTCGGCCTCGGGAAGTACGGGGCGGCTCTCCCGCACGGCCCGCTCCAGCCGCACGGCGAGCCGCTCGCTCGCGGCGGTCAGATGTTCCTGCTCCCGGTCGGTCAGCTCGTGCTGGTGGGAGCCGGGCCACGTCAGGAACACCGCGCCGTAGGCCCGGGTGGCGGTCGCCACCGGCAGCGCGGCCAGCGCGAAGGGGTAGGGCAGCACCACGGAGACGCGGGGGAAGCGGCGGGCCATCTCCTCCTCGTCGCCCACCCAGATCAGCCGCCGCTCACGCAGTGCCTCGGCGACGGGGACGGGGGCGCTCACCCCGACCCGTTCCCAGGGCGCCGCGAACGCCCGGGGCAGCCCGGCCGCCACCGCCATCTCCAGGACCGTCTCGTCGGCGCCCAGCAGGTACACCGCGCCGGAGTGGGCGTTGACGCCGTCCATCATGGTGGCCAGGGCCAGCGACAGCAGCGGACCACCGGCTGGGGCCGTGCGCGGCGCGGGCGCCTGTTCGTCGGGCACGCCGACCACCTCCTCGCAGCGCCGCGGGACGGGTCCCAGGGATAAATCTCCCTCGGGACGGCTCGCCGCGCACGGCGAGCGGCCCACCCTCGGGGCGCCGGCGGTGACTGCGCAACAGCACCGCGTACCCCCGCGGTCCGGGGCCACCCACCGAAGTCGAAGCGTGGGGTGGAGCACGGGCGCGGCACGCGCGCCCCCGCGCACCCCGTTGGCCGGATTTGCGTGCCCTGGCGGGGCGGCGGCGGCCAAGAATTGGGGCACGCGCTCAAGGCCGGGAAACGGCGACGGCAAGCGGGAAGGGACATCGGTGATCCGGGTACTTCTGGTGCACGACGCATGTCTGGTGCGATCCATCCTCGCGGACTGGCTGCGCCGCGAACCCGATCTGGGGGTCCACGACACCCCCTGGTCGGGCGCCGCGGGCCGGCTCCGGTCCGTGCGGCCGGACGTCTGCGCCGCGGACCTGGACCGCGTGGACCGCGACGGCATACCGCCGCTCGGCGAACTGACCGCGGGCGGTCCGGGCCGGACACCGCCCAGACTGCTGGTGCTCGCCAACGGCAACCGGCCCGGCCTGCTGAGACGGGCGATCGAGGCGGGCGCGCTCGGCTACGTCGACAAGGCGGGCTCGCCGGAGCGGCTGATCCGGGCGATCCGCCGCGTCGCCGAGGGGGAACGTTTCGTCGACGACTCGCTGGGCTTCGGCTTCCTCAAGGCCGCCGAGATGCCGCTGACGCGGCGAGAGCTGAGCGTCTTAGCCCTGGCCGCCGAGGGGGCCTCCGTCGCGGAGATCGCGGGGAGCCTGCACCTGTCCCACGGGACGGTGCGCAACTACATGGCGGCCATCACCCGCAAGACCGGGGCCCGTAACCGCGTCGACGCGATCCGCATCTCGCGCGGTGAGGGCTGGCTGTGACCGCGGCGCCGCCTCCCCGGCGAGGGCCCGGTAAGCGGGAGACCTCCGTACCAGCTCGTCATGGGTGCCGTACGCCGTGCGCGGGCCGTCCATGAGCAGCACGCGGCCGGCGCGGCGGGCCGAGCCGATGCGGTGGGCGACCACGACCAGGGTGCCGCCCGGCCGCGCGGCGAACGCCCGCTCCGCCCGTTCCTCCGCCTCGGGGTCCAGATGGCAGGTCGCCTCGTCCAGCAGGGCGAGCGGCGCGTACGACAGATAGGCCCGGGTGAGCGCGATCAGCTGGCGCTCGCCCGCCGACAGCGCCGCCGGATCGACCGGCGCCCGCGGCCCGCCGAGCGCGTCGAGCAGCGGCGTGAGCCCGACCGCCTCGGCCGCGGCGAGCAGTTCCCGCTCGGGGATCGCGTCGGGGCGGAGATGGCCCAGGTTCTCGGCGAGGGTGCCGGTGTGGACGTAGGCCTCCTGCGGGATCAGGACGCGGCGCGCGGCGGCCGCCGCCGAGGGGACGGGATGCCCGTCGACGTGGACGGTGCCGTGCCGGGGGGTGAGCAGACCGGCTACCAGGGCGGTGAACGTCGACTTGCCGATGCCGCTCGGGCCGACGACGGCCAGGTGGGCACCCGGGGCGAGCGTGAGGTCGAGATCCTCGATCACGGGGGTGCTGGCGGGGCCGTAGGCGAAGGTGAGGGAGGAGACGGTGAGGGAGGAGACGGTGAGGGCCGAGACGGTGGGGGCGGAGGACGGGGAGCCGTCCGTCCGGGCCGGGGGCGGTACCGCCGTGCCCGCGCCGCTCGCGGGCGCGTCCGGCGGCACCAGGCGGCGCAGCACGACCGCGAGCCGGGAGCCGCTGGTGCCCAGTCCGTGGACCAGGTTGCGCAGGGCGGGGAGCAGGGAATGGGTGACGTAGGCGAGGGCGCCGACCAGGGCGCCGGCGGTGACGCCGTGCGCGAGGAGCAGCGGCGCGGCGGCGAGCAGCAGCACGACCGGCAGCTGGCCGCCGACCGCGAGGGACGCCACGCGCAGCACTGACCAGCGGGCCAGCGAACGGGCGGCCCGCAGCTCCGCGTCGACGCGCTCCTCGATGCCGGCGGCGATCCGCGCCTCCGCCCCGGCCGCGGTGATGTCCCGCAGCCCCGGACAGACCTCCCCCAGATGCCCGGCGAGCGCCTCGTCGGCGGCCAGGAAGGTCTCCTGCCTGCGCGCCAGCGGCCGCAGCGAGGCCAGGAACAGCACGAGCCCGGCCACCAGGGGCGGCACGACCACCAGCAGCAGCGCCGGGGCCAGCGAGAACAGGCCGATCAGCGCGCCTGCGCTGGTGAAAACGAACGAGCGGGAGACCAGCACCAGGCCCGCGAAGGTGTCCCGGGCGATCTCCACCTGCTGGGTCAGCCGGGACAGCGCCCCGCCGTCCGCCTCCCGCACCCCGCGCGCCACCACCCGGGTGACGAGCCGGTCCCGCAGCGGTTCGACCAGATCGGCGACCGCCCAGTACACCCGGCCGGTGCCGAACGCCCCGGCCACGACCCCCAGGGCGGCCACGCCGAGCCATGCCAGCCCGGCCCCCGTGCGCCCCGCCAGGAACCCGGCGTCGAGCGCCCGCGCCGGCGCGTACCCGACGAGGAAGGTCTGCGCCGTCTCCAGCACCGACCACCCACCGAGCCGCACGAGCACCCGCCACCGGGGCGCCAGGAAACCCAGCCCCCGCCGGAGCACCCCGTCGCCGCTCACGCCCGCCCCCCGTCCCCGAAGACCGCCCGGTACTCCGCGTCCCCCCACAACTGCGCGTGGCTGCCCACGGCCCGCACCCGGCCACCGTCGAGCCACGCCACCGCGTCCGCGCGGGCCGCGGTGGCGGGCCGGTGGGCGACGACGAGGCGCGTGCCGCGGAGCCGGGCCGACAGGGCCCGCGTGACGCGGTGCTCGGTCACCGTGTCGAGGCTGGACAGGGCGTCGTCGAGGATCAGCAGACGGCCGCCGTGCGCGAACGCGCGGGCCAGACCCAGGCGCTGGGCCTCGCCGCCGGAGAGGGGGGCATCGGCGCAGGGAGTGGCGTAGCCGTGGGGCAGCCGGCGGACGAAGTCGTCGGCGTGGGCGGTGCGGGCGGCCTCACGGACGCGGTCGGGAGCGGGGGAGGGGAGACCGAGGGCGAGGGTGTCCTCCACCGTCGTGCCGAGCAGCGCGGGCCGAGCGAAGGCGTATGCGACGGCGCGGCGCAGGTCCCGGTGGGTGAGGTCGCGCAAGGGGACGCCGTCGAGCAGGACGTCGCCCGCGTCCGGGTCGGCCAGGCGTCCGGCGAGCGCGGCGAGCAGGGACTTGCCGGTGCCGGAGCGGCCCACCACGGCGAGGGTGGTGCCGCCGGGGACGTCGAGGTCGACGCCGTCGAGGACGGTGCGGCTGCCCAGGCGGGCGGTGACGCCGCGCAGTTGGAGGCGGCCGGGGCCGGGCGGCAGCGGCCGGGAACCGTGCGTGGGGGCCTGCCGCGCGAGTACGTCCGCGAGCCGGGTGGCGGCCGCGCGGGCGCGGGCCAGGCCGGACAACTGCCCGACCAGCACACCGACGCCGGTCGCCAGGACCGCGTACCGGGCGGCGGCGAGGACCTCGCCCACGGACAGCCGGTGCCGGGCGAGGAGCACGCCCGCGACGGCGACCACGCCCAGCTGGAGCAACGGCGCCACGGCCACGGCCTGCCCGGCGGCCCGCCCCTGCACCCGCCACATGCGGTGGCCCTCCCGGGCCAGTTCGGGCAGCGGCCGCAGGATGCGCGCCGTCTCCCGGTCCGCCGTGCCGGCCGCCCGGATCGTGCGGTGACCGGCGACCGCCTCGGCCAGCGCGGACGCGATCCGCCCCTGCGCCCGCTGGTAGCCGGCGGCACACTGCGCGGTGTCGCGGGCCAGGGCAAGCAGCAGGAGAGCCAGCACGGGAGCCCCGGTGACGAGCACCGCCGCCAGCCACGGGTCGATCAGCACCAGCGCCACCACGCCCCCGGCCGGCCCGGCGCACGCGGCCAGCAGCGTGGCGCGGGCGCCCGGCGCCGTCCCGGCCTGTGCGGCGTTGCCGACGACCCGAGCGACCAGGTCACCGGAGCCGAACCGGGTGACGGCCCGCGGCCCCAGCGCCAGCAGATGCCCGCTCACCCGGTGGCGCAGCCACGCCGTGGTCCTGGCGTCGACGGTCCCCGCGAGCACGGTCTCCGCCGCGTCCAGCACGGCGGCAAGCAGCACCAGCCCGGTGCAGCACAGCACCCAGCCGGTCGCCGATCCGCCCGCCAGCAGCGTGTCCAGGGCCCTGCCCAGTGCGGCGGGCAGCAGCAGTCCGGCCCCGGTGGCGGCCGTTCCCGCCAGGCACAGCGCAACGCACCGCGCGGCGCTGTGCCGCCCGGCCGGACGCAACAGCCCCCGGGCGCCGGCGCCCGGCCGTGACGTGACAACTGCCATGGGAGTACCGCCTCCTGGACGGACCCCGGGCGGCCCCTCCTCGTGAGGAGTGGCCGCCCGGGGCGGTGCGGGGTGCAGGTGGTCAGAGGCAGAGCGTGATGCTCGCCGCGCTGACGCAGGAGAGCAGGCTCAGGGTGCTCTGGCCGCCGGTGTAGTCCTCGGTGTCCATCGCCTGCAGGTCGAGCAGTGCCATCTTCGTGTCCTTTCATCCAAGGGGACGGGGTGGTGTCACGACTGCGCGGGATTGCGCGGCCGCGTCTATGAGGGCCGCCGTCCGGGCGGCGGCAGGAACGGCAGGTGCACGGCGGCCGGATCGCCGAGGGCGGCGCCGAGCGCGAGCAGACAGCCCGCCGTTCCGGTGGCGAGGTCCATGGACAGCCGCATCATCTGGTGCCCGGGGAAGGCCAGTTGGCCCTGGTACGCCATCGCGTACCAGCCGAGCCCGGCGACCTGTGCGTCCAGCCGGGCCCGGCCGGCGCCCGGGGCGGTGGTGCGGCTGAGGTGCAGGATCATTCCGGCGCGGCCCTGGAACAGCCCGGGCTGCGCGTAGAAGCGCGAGGTGGCGGCCGTGAGGATGCCGGCGCGGGCCCGCTCCAACGCGCCGTCGTCGTCGGCGGCGTGGACGAGGTAGTCGTCGAGGACCATGCCCAGGCCCGCACTGCCGTCGCCGAGGTACGGCATGGTCCGCCAGCCCTCGTCGACCTCCAGCGAGCCACCCTTCTGCACGACGCAGCAGTCCAGGTCCCTGCGCAGGGCCGTCCCCGCCGCGTCCAGCAGTTCCCGCTCGCCGGTCTCCTCGTGGCGGCGCAGCAGGAACAGCGCGGGTCCGCTCATGCCGCGCAGCAGCCCGGCCCGCCGGCGCGGGGTGTCGGGCAGCGGTTCGGCGAGCCGTCCCACGAGGATCCGGGCGGCCTCCTCGGCCCCCTCGGCCAGCCGCCGCTCCCCTGTGGTGTGCGCCAGGTGGCCGAGGACCAGGCCCAGTCCGGCCAGTCCGCCGTGCAGGTCGGAGGCGAGCCGCTGCCAGCGCTCGCGCAGGACGACGTCGATCAGGTCGAGGGCCCGCGTGCGGTGGCCGAGCAGGTCCAGCACCAGGGCGACGCCCGCCAGACCGTCGTACAGGCCGAGCGGCGTGCCCGCGGCAGGCGGGTCGGTGCGGGCCAGCAGCCAGCGCTCACCCTCCTCGTACCGTTCGGCGCCGGTCCGCTCCAGCGCGTACAGGACACCGGCGGCGCCGTGCGCGAGAGAGAGGCCGCCGCCGTCGGAGAACTGGGTGATGTCGCCGGGGAAGAGCCGGTCGGTGCGTTCCGGGGTGGCCGAGGCGAGGATCGCCTTGACCATCGAGTCGCGGCTGTGCGGCCAGTCCCCGGGGCTGACCAGCGGCGTGGACACGGGCGGGCGGGCGGCGCCCCGGGTGATCTCCGCGACCGCCTCGTCCAGGTAGCTCCTGGGCACGTCGGGGAACTGCTGCGCGATCACGTCCGCCAGATGGGCCGCCTTGCCCCGGTCGACCACGAACAGGGTGGTGACCGGCAGGAACAGGGCGAGGCGCAGACAGGCCAGCGCATAGCGGTCGACGTCGGTGCCACGGCGGTCCGTGGGGGCGAAGAAGCCGGGGTGGGCGACGATCTGGCGGCCGTTGTCGGTGACGGGCGCGGCGGCCTCGAAGTCGATCAGCCGGACCGTCTCCTCGTCCGGGGCCACCATGATGTTGAAGACGTGCAGGTCGTTGAATGCGATCCCGCGCTCGTGCACCGCCTCGACCGCCCGCTCGACCGCCCCGTGGATGCGCAGCGCCCACGCCGTGTACGCGGCGACTGCTTCCGGGTCCGGATCGGGGCCGAGCAGCGGGTGCCGTTCGGCGAAGAAGGAGTTGAGGGGCCGCCCCTCGACGAAGTCCATCACCAGAAACCGGTGGTCGCCGAGGGTGAACCAGTCCCGCACCTCGGGTACCACCCCGGTGCCCGCCACCCGCTCCAGGGCGTCCTTCTCGCGTTCCAGCCGGGCGATCGCGTCGGCCCCGTCGGCGGCCAGCCCGGCGTGCGGCCGCCCCTCCTTGAGCACCACCCGGCGCCCGTCGCGCGTGTCGGTGCCGACGTACACCCCGCCGCCGTTGGAGAAGTGCAGCGCCTTGTCGATCCGGTACGGCAGGTCGCCGACGGTCGTGGTGTTGCGCGCCGCGAGCTGCGGTTCCAGGAAGGCGGGGAGCGTCACCCAGCCGGGCACCTGGAAGGACGGCGCCCGCCGGTCCGGCACCAGCGTGCCCTCGCCGTCCCGTACCGCCGGCACCAGCGAGCCGCGCTCGTCGACGACGTAGGTACGCGCGAAGGCGCCGTAGCGGACGTACAGCGGGCCGTCGTCCCAGCGCAGGTCCGTGAGGATGTACGGCCCCTCGAAGCCCTTCAGCAGCTCGCCCAGCTCGCGCAGCACCTCGTGCAGCTGCTCCTCGTCGGCCGGGTAGAGGGTGACGAACTTGCCGCTGCCGTCGCGCGGGGCGTACTTGGCGTTGCGCAGGTGCAGCAGGTGGGCGGCCGGGACGAACTTGAACGGGATGCGCCGGGGCACGCAGTAGTCCCACACGATCGCCGCGATCCGGTCCGCGTCCGCCCTGGTCGCCGAGGCGTGGATCTTCCAGCCCTGGCTGGGTCCGGCCGCCGGTCCGCCGTCCGGTCCGAGCGGCGTCAGCGCCAGCCAGTCGCCGGTGCGGACCGCCGTCCAGCCGTCCGGTGCCGGGCGGCGGGCCGTCTCGTACAGCGGCCCGCCGTCCCCTGCGAGCCGGTCGGGCGTGTCGTAGAAGTGGCTGTCCGCCAGCGCGTACACCTCGTACCGCTTGTCCATGCACTCCCCCTCGGTGACCGGCCACGAGCCTTCCAGCCGGCGGGCGGCCCCGGACAGTCACGCCTGTCACGAGACGGCCGTGCGGTACGCATGCGTCAATACCTGTTCGGTCTGTTTCGAGCATTCGCCCGCCCAGCGGGCCGTCCGGCGGCCGTGCCGCGTTCACAGGGGCTGCGCGCAGCGTTCATTAGCGCTGTAATACGGACGTGGTCAGTGAGGGCGTTGCCGGGCGCAGGGCGAGGGTGCTGCGTGCCGAGGACGCCCTCGCGGCGCTCCTCGCCGACCCGGACACCCCCGAACGCACACATCGCGCGCTCGAACAGGCGCTGGTCTTCGCGCGGGCGGCCTTCGCCGGCTTCTACACGCCCAGCGACGACGGCGAGGTGCTGTGCGTGGCCGACTCGGCCGGCGTGCCCAGGACCGTGTACGGCCTGCGCGACGGCTATCCGCTCACGGGCAGCTCCCCGGTGGCCGACGCCCACCGCACCGGGCGCCCCGTCTGGCTAGGGGCGGGCGAACTCGCCGACCGCGCGGAGTCCCGCCGCACCCCCGCGCGCGACTTCTCCCTGGCCGCGCTGCCCGCCCGCCGCGACGGCGGTGCGGGCTGCCTGCTCGCCGTGAGCGAGGGCCGGGACGGCTTCGACACCGAGGACCGCAAGTGCCTGGAGCTGATCGCCGGCGCGGTCGCCGGCCCGGCCCCGGCCCCGGCCCCCGACGGCGGTGAGCTCCCGCCGGGCGCGTTCAGCCTCGCCATGGACACCGGCCGGCTCCAGGTCGGCGACGACATCCTGGAGCTGTTCGGCATCGGCCGGGACGAGTTCGACGGCCATGTCGAGACGCTGCTCGGCCGCACCGTGCCGGAGGACCTGCCGTCGCTGATGTCCGTCGTGGAGGCCGACCACATGACCATCGGCGACCGCGAACTGGAGTTCCGGGTGCTCCAGCCCGGCGGACCGCCCAAGTGGCTCCGGCTGCGCGGCCGCCTGATGCCCGGCGGCGAGGGCGTCCCGGCCCGGCTGTCGGGCACGGTCGACGACACCTCCACGCTGCGCACCGAGGTGACGGACGTGGCCCGGGTCCAGCGCCTGGCCGCCGCCCTGTCCACCGCGGGCACCGTCCGTGACGTCAGCCAGGCCGTGGTCGCCGCCCTGCGCCGGCCGTTGGGGGCCGACCGGATCGCCCTCGCGGAACTGGAGCACGACCGGCTCGTCGTCACCGTTCTCGACCCGCCCGAACCGGAGGCCTGGCCCGAGCTGTGGCGCCTGGAGTGGCGCACCGAATGGCCCGACGCGCCGGTGCGCGCCATGCCCACCCTCGCCGCCGCGCTGCGCGAGGGCCGCGCCCAGATCTGGCCCGCGGGCACCGCCCTCGAACCCGCGCTCGCCGACGTCGGCCCCGGCGGCCTCGCCGTCCTCCCACTGCCCGCCGCGGGGCGGATGACCGGCGCGTGCCTGATCGGCTGGGACCGCCCGCACGACTTCGGACCCGACGAACGCGCCCTGCTCACCGCGTCCGCCGGCCTCGCCGGGCAGGCCCTGATGCGGGCCCGCGCCTTCGACGCCGAGCACGAGCTGGTCGGCATGCTCCAGCGCCAGCTCCTCCCGCGCCGCCTGCCCACACTGCCCGGCGCGGTCGCCGTCGCCCGCTATCTGCCCGCGACGGCCGGCCTGGAGGTGGGCGGCGACTGGTACGACGTGATCCCGCTGGCCGACAACCACGTCGCCCTCGTCATCGGCGACGTCCAGGGCCACAGCGCGGCCGCCGCCACCCTGATGGGCCAGATGCGCACCGCGCTGCGCGCCTATGCCGTCGAGGGCCACCCGCCGGACGTGGTCGTCTCGCACGCCAACCGGCTGCTCGTCGGCATGGAGACCGATCTCTTCGCCACCTGCGCCTATGTCGACGTCGACATGGAGGAGGGCTCCGCCTGGTGCGTCCGCGCCGGACATCCACCACCGGTACTGCGCCACCCCGACGGCAGCACCCGGATCGCGGAGGCCGAGGGCGGCCCCCCGCTCGGCGTGCTGGCCCAGGCCGACTTCCCGATGACCCCGCTGGGGCTCCGGCCCGGCACGCTGATCGCCCTGACCACCGACGGCCTGGTCGAGAGCGCCGAGTCGGACATCGACGAGGGCATGGCCGACCTGGCCCGGCGGCTCGCCGCCTGCGACCCCGCCCATCTCGGCACGGTCGCCGACGGCCTGCTCGGCGAGGCGCACCGCGGCGACGACGTGGCCCTGCTCCTCATGCGCTACGACGGGATGGACGTACACCCGCTGCGCGAGACGTGGACCGTCTGGCGGGTCCCGGAGGCCGTCCGGCACGCCCGCCGCTTCACCCGGCGCACCCTGCGCGCCTGGGGCGTGACCGCGCACCTCGACGCCATCCTGCTCATCGTCTCCGAACTCGTCACCAACGCCCTGGTGCACACCGACGGCCCGGTCCGCCTCGACCTCACCCTCGTCGACAGCCGGCTGCGGCTCGCCGTCGCCGACACCTCGCCGCGCACCCCCGTCAAACCCACCAGCATCGGCTGGGAGGCCACCGGAGGCCGCGGCCTCCTCCTCGTCGAGGCCCTGTCGGCGGCCTGGGGCACGGTGCCGGCCAGCGGCGGCAAGCAGGTGTGGAGCGAGATCGCCCTGGACCGCTGAGCGCACGTGCCGTCGTGGCCGCCCCGGGTACTCGGAGCCGAGGACACCAGACGTGGACGCCGAACGAGGAGGCACCTCATGACCCAGTACGTCCGCGACATCATGACCTCGGACCCGGTGACCGTCGAACCGCAGACGTCCGTCGCGGCGGTGGCCCGGATCATGCGCGACGAGGACCTCGGCGCCGTCCTGGTCACGGACGGCGACCACCTGCGCGGCCTGGTCACCGACCGCGACCTGGTGGTGAGGTCGATCGCCGACGGCGGCGACGCCGACGAGATCACCGTGGCCGCCGCGTGCACCGACGACCTCGTGACCGTACGGCCCGACGAGGAACTGGATCACGCGGTGGAACTCATGCGCGAGCACGCCGTTCGACGCATCCCGGTCGTCGACGAGGACCACGCCGTGGGCATCGTCTCGCTGGGCGACCTGGCGATGGAGCGCGACCCGGAGTCGGCGCTCGGGGACATCAGCGTGGCCAGGCCCACCGAGTAGCCCGCCGCACACCCCCGAAAGGGGTGTTTCACGCCCTGCGGGCGCTCGGCTCCGTCCCGGCGGGGGATGGACAGCACGGGACGGTGCGGGCGGTGGCCGGAGGTGGCGTGCGATGGCAGGAGGCGACCAGGCGGCGGCCCGGCGGCGCCCTCCTTCCCGGGGGTCCCGGCTCGCCGACGCGGCGGACGCCCGGCTGCCGGTGCACGAGGGTGGCGGCCTGCTGCGCAAGGCGTTCCCCGACCACTGGTCGTTCCTGCTCGGAGAGCTGGCGCTCTACAGCCTGCTCGTGCTGCTGCTCACGGGCGTGTGGCTGACGCTGTTCTTCAAACCGGAGATGACCGAGGTCGTCTACGACGGCTCCTACGCGCCGTTGCGCGGTGTGCGGATGTCGGCGGCCTTCGACTCCACCCTCGACATCAGCTTCGACGTCCGCGGCGGCCTGCTGCTGCGCCAGACCCACCACTGGGCGGCCCTCGTCTTCGTCGCCGCCATCGGCGTGCACCTGTTGCGGATCTTCTTCACCGGCGCCTTCCGGCGCCCGCGCGAACTCAACTGGGTCATCGGCGTCACCCTGTTCGTGCTCGCCCTCGCCGAGGGCTTCGCGGGCTACTCGCTCCCCGACGACCTGCTGTCCGGAACCGGGCTGCGCATCGCCCAGGGCATCATGCTGTCGATCCCGGTCGTCGGCACCTACCTGAGCATGTTCGCGTTCGGCGGGGAGTTCCCCGGCGACGACATCGTCACCCGCCTGTACGTCATGCACGTCCTGCTGCTGCCCGGGGCGCTGATCGCCCTGGTCACCCTGCATCTGATCCTGGTCTTCCACCTCAAGCACACCCAGTGGCGCGGACCGGGCCGCACCCGCCTGAACGCCGTCGGCAAACCGTTCTACCCCCAGTTCACCGCCACCTCGGGCGGCCTGTCCCTGATCGCGTTCGGCCTGCTCACGGTGCTCGGCGGCCTCGCCCAGATCAACCCGATCTGGGCGTACGGGCCCTACCGGCCCGATCTGGTCTCGACCGGTGCCCAGCCGGACTGGTACGTCGGCTTTCTGGAGGGCGCGCTGCGGCTCGTACCGCCGTGGGAGACGGTCGTCCTCGGCCACACCCTGATGTGGAACGTGCTGCTCCCGGCGGTCGTCCTGCCCGCGCTGCTGTTCCTCGTCCTGTACCTGTACCCGTTCGTGGAGCAGCGGCTGACCGGGGAGGGCCAGCAGGAGCAGCACCTGTGCGACCGGCCGCGGGAACGCCCGGTCCGCACCGCCCTCGGCGTCGCCGGCGTCACCTTCTACGGCGTCCTGCTGCTGGCCGGCGGCAACGACGTGGTGGCGCTCGTCTTCCGGCTCTCGGTCAACGCGCTGACCTGGATCCTGCGCATCGCCCTGGTACTGGGTCCGATCCTCGCGTTCGTGATCACGCGGCGGCTCTGCCACGCCCTGCTCCGGGCGGAGGAGGAGCGGCTGCGGGAGGGGGTGCCGACCGGTGACGTACGGCAGACCGTCGAGGGGGCCTACGAGAGCGGGCACCGGCCGGTCGGCGAGTTCCGGCCCGGAGCGCCCCGCCCGGAGCTCACTGCTGCTGACCGGCATCCCGACGCGCGTACTGGAACACCAGACCAAGAACCCCCCGGGACAGAACGGCGAGACCGATGAGGAACAGCCACAGCCCGTACACCACGCCGGTCGCCGCCACAGCCAGGCCCAGCGCCGTGACGATCGGCCACGGGCTCTCGTCGGGGAAGAACTCCAGCGGCCCGGCCGCGTCGGCGACCTCCGCTTCGAGCCGGTCCTGCGGGCGGCGCCCCTTGCGCCGGTACTGCACCGCGTTGAAGAAGGACACCACGCCCCCCATCAGGAACGCGATCACCAGCAGCGCCGTGCCGGCCGGCTCCTCGGACCAGGCGCCGTAGAGTCCGGCGATGCCCGCGAAGAACAGCGTGACGACCCCGAACAGCAACGACTCCGTCTTCATCGCGTCTGCTCCCCCCTCCTGAGCTGACGCCGCCGGGCGATCTGCGGATGGTGCAGGTCGAACGCCGGGGACTCGGACCGCACGCGGGGCAGCGCGGCGAAGTTGTGCCGTGGCGGCGGACAGGCGGTGGCCCACTCCAGACCGCGTCCGAAGCCCCAGGGATCGTCCACGGTCACCTGACTGCCGTACCGGGCGGTGCGCCACACGTTGTACAGGAACGGCAGGGTGGAGACGCCGAGCAGGAAGGCTCCGGCGGACGACAGGGCGTTGAGGAGCGTGAAGCCGTCACCGGGCAGATAGTCGGCGTAGCGGCGCGGCATGCCCTGCTCGCCGAGCCAGTGCTGGACGAGGAAGGTGAGCTGGAATCCCGGGAACAGCAGCCAGAAATGCAGCTTGCCCAGCCGTTCGTCGAGCATCCTGCCGGTGAACTTGGGCCACCAGAAGTAGAACCCGGCGAACATCGCGAACACGACGGTGCCGAACAGCACGTAGTGCAGATGCGCCACGATGAAGTACGAGTCGGTGAGGTGGAAGTCGAGCGGCGGCGAGGCGATCAGCACCCCGCTCAACCCGCCCAGCAGGAACGACACCAGGAAGCCGAACGCCCACAGCATCGGCGTCTCGAAGGACAGCGAGCCGCGGTGCATGGTGCCGATCCAGGCGAAGAACTTGATCCCGGTGGGCACGGCGATCAGGAACGACATCAGCGAGAAGAACGGCAGCAGTACCCCGCCGGTGGCGAACATGTGGTGGGCCCATACGACGGCGGACAGCATGGTGATGGCGATGGTCGCGCCGATCATGGGCAGGTAGCCGAACAGCGGCTTGCGGGAGAAGACCGGGATGATCTCCGTGATGATCCCGAAGAACGGCAGCGCGACGATGTACACCTCGGGATGACCGAAGAACCAGAACAGGTGCTGCCACAGCAGCGCACCGCCGTTCGCCGCGTCGTAGATGTGCGAGCCGAACTTGCGGTCCGACTCCAGCGCGAGGAGCGCCGCCGTCAGGACCGGGAAGGCGGGCAGGACGAGGATCGAGGTGAACAGGATGTTCCAGGTGAACATCGGCATCCGGAACATGGTCATGCCCGGCGCGCGCAGGCACAGGATCGTGGCGATGAAGTTCACCGCGCCCAGAGTCGTCGACACGCCCGTCACCACCAGGCCCATCACCCACAGGTCGTAGCCGGCGCCGGGTGAGAAGACCGCGGTGTTCAGCGGTGCGTAGGCGAACCAGCCGAAGGCCGCCGCGCCCTCCGGCACGAAGAATCCGGCGACCACCATCAGCCCGCCGAAGAGGAACATCCAGTACGACAGCGCGTTCAGCCGGGGAAAGGCCACGTCCGGGGCGCCGATCTGCAACGGCATCACGGCGTTGGCGAACCCGGCGAACATCGGCGTCGCGAACAGCAGCATCATGATCGTGCCGTGGATCGTGAAGAGCTGGTTGTAGCCGAGCTCGGTCATGAACTGCATGCCCGGCGCGGCGAGTTCGGCGCGCATCGCCATGGCGAGCAGCCCGGCGAAGAGGAAGAAGCAGAAGGCGGTGACCATGTACAGCCGCCCGATCACCTTGTGATCGGTCGTGGTGGCCCAGCGCAGCATCGTGGCACCCGGACGTCCGTGCGCCGTGCGCCGCCGGGCCGGCCGGGCGTCCTGCGACAGCTCCGTCATCGTCCTCCTCTCCGGCCGCGGCGACGCTATCGCCGTGGCCGGGGGTACCGGTCACGCCACGCCCTGTGCTCGGCCACCTGGGGACCGGCTGGAGTCATTCACCGCGCGTGCCCGGGTACTCGGGGCGCATGAACCTCACCGCTTACGAAGTAGCCGCAGCTGGTTCCGTCGCCGGGTTCGTCGCGGTCCTCGTCGGTGGCGTGATCGTCACCGGTGCACTGATCTGGGCCGTTCTGCTGGGCATCAAGGTGCGCAAGCGCGAGCCGAGGACGCCCAGGCCCCACGAGCAGCCCAGGCTCCCGGCGGACGGCGCGGTCCACGAGATTCGCGAACAGCGCGCACCCCACGAGGTGGGCCAGGACGAACGCCTCACCCCCCACGACCTCAGGCCCTCCGGCGGTATGCCCAGCGGCGACCAGCGCCGGCCGCGCTGGAACCGCGGTTCCAGCGGGTCCTTCGGCAGCGGCGGGCCCGGCGCCTGAGCGGCGCGGCGTTTACCGGCGGCGACCATGGAGACCCGGTCATCTGTTCCGTACACTCGTACGAGGGGACGCAGAGGGAAGAGGTTGCGTCGTGACCACGTCCACCAGTGACAAACCCGTCGTCCGCCGGCTGGAAACCGGCTGGTCGAAGGCCCGCCGACTGCGCGCGAAGAGCGAATTGCGCACCTGGCTCCCCGCCGTGGAGAGTCCGGACGGTCCGCGGACCTCGCACACGGCACCGGAATGGAACATCGTGCGGGGTGAGGACTGAAGCACGCGCGCCGCCGGGTCGTTCCCGGACCCCCTCGGCGCTCAGGGCCGCACCGGCCGCGTCCCTGGGGCTGAGGCCGTGCGCCTGCTTCTGACGTCCGACACCCATCTGCCGAAGCGCGCCAGGGCACTGCCGGAAGCGCTGCTCGCCGGCGTCGCGCACGCCGATGTCGTCTTCCACGCCGGCGACTGGGTCGACACGGCCACCCTCGACCTGCTGGAGAGCCGCTCCCGCAGGCTGATCGGCGTGTACGGCAACAACGACGGCCCCGAGCTGCGCGCCCGCCTCCCCGAGGTGGCCTACGCCGAACTCGGCGGTCTGCGCTTCGGCGCGGTCCACGAGACCGGCGCCGCCCAGGGCCGCGAGGCCCGCTGCGCCGCCCGCTTCCCCGAGCTGGACGTGCTGGTCTTCGGGCACAGCCACATCCCCTGGGACACGACGGCCGCCACCGGCCTGCGTCTGCTCAATCCGGGCTCGCCGACCGACCGCCGCCGCCTGCCCCACTGCACCTACATGACCGCCACCGTCACCGGCGGCCGGCTCACGGACGTCACCCTGCACCGGCTGCCGCCGCGCTGACGGCCGGCGCGCGGCCCACGGGTCATGGCGACGGGTGGATCGCCCCCGCGGTCGCCGTCAGCGGAGTCCCGCTGCCGCCCCACCGCAGCGCGACGATCTCCGCGGCGACCGACACGGCCACCTCCTCCGGCGTTCGGGCCCCCAGGTCCAGCCCGATCGGGGAGCGCAGCCGGGCCAGGTCGGCGTCGGTGAGCCCGGCCTCGGCCAGGCGCTTCGCGCGTTCGTCGTGGGTACGGCGGCTGCCCATCGCCCCGATGAACGCGGCAGGCCGGCGCAGGGCCACCTCCAGCAGCGGTACGTCGAACTTCGGGTCGTGCGTGAGCACGCAGATCACCGTGCGCTCGTCGGTGACGGTGCCGCGCAGATAGCGGTGCGGCCAGTCGACGACGACCTCCACGCCGGGCGGGAACCGCCTGGGCGTGGCGAAGACCGGGCGGGCGTCGCAGACGGTGACCCGGTATCCGAGGAAGTCGCCGACGCGGGCCACCGCCGCCGCGTAGTCGATCGCGCCGAACACCAGCATGCGCGGCGGCGGCGCGAAGGAGTGCAGGAACACCGAGACGTCGTCCTCGCGCCGCTCACCGTGCGGGCCGTAGTGCCGTACGCCGGTGGCGCCGAGGGCGAGTTCGCCGCGCGCGTCGGCGGTGACCGCCGCGTCCAGGCCGCGCGCGCCCAGCGTGCCCGACACCCGGTCCGGCCACACGGCGAGCGTGGCCCCGCGCGGCGCCGGACCGTCGGTCACCGTGGCCACGGTCACGGGGCGGCCGTCCAGGACGGACTCGGCGACCGCCCCGAACGCCGGGTCCCGCTCCGGGGTGACCGGACGGACCAGCAGGGTGATCTCGCCGCCGCAGGTCAGCCCCACCGCGAACGCGTCGTCGTCGCTGTACCCGAACGTCTCCAGGCGCGCCTCGCCGCTCGCCACGACCTCCTGGGCGAGCTCGAAGACCGCGCCCTCGACGCAGCCGCCCGACACACTGCCGACCACTTCGTCGCCCGGTCCCACGGCCATCGCCGCCCCTGGATCACGCGGTGCGCTGCGGCTCACCCCCACGACCGTGGCCAGGCCGAACGGGGCCGAGTCCCCGTACCACTGGTGCAGCGCCGGAAGAATGTCACGCATACCTCGACCCTCGCATGGTTGAGCGTTGATCCATTGTCGCGCCGCAGCTCTTCTGCCGCACTGCACCCGACCAGTCGTCACCGAGCGGGGCACGGTGCCCTCGGCCCGGATGCACGCCCTGGAGCAGCGGCTGCCGGGGCGGACCCGGGGCCAGGGAGAGCGGGACAGCGCCTTCGACCACTACGCGCCCGCCGGGTCCCGTGTCACGGTGCCCGAGCGGCCGCGCACCGACCGCAATCGGTCAGCCGGCACGGCGTGCCGGGTTCAGCGGCCGCGGGCGGGCCGACGGCGGCGAGCACGATGTCCACCTCCCGGACGACCGACGACAGGTCCCGGGGCGGGAGTGGAGTGACAGCGGCGGCGCGCTTCGCGGTGCGCTCGACGGCGCGCCGGGCCGGCGCCGGAGCAGGGCGACCGGGCCCGTGCCGGCCTCCGCGTCCGGCAACCGCCGCCGGCTCCCGCGTCCGGCAACCGCCGCCGGCAACTGTCGTCCCGCTACTGCTCGTCCCAGGCCTGGATCATGGTCTGCTCGGTGATCTTGCCGTCGCGGAGTCTGATCATCGACTCGGCGAAGACCCGGACCCCGTCCGCGTACTCGCAGGACTCGGTGAAGGCCGCGCGGTCACCCTGGACGACGCACTCCTCCAGCCGGTGCGTCATGTCGCGGCTGTAGACGTCGTCGAGCATCGCGCTGATCTCGTCGCGGCCGTGCAGCACCCGTGGGTGGCTGGGCTGGGTGTTGTGGTCGACGACCCGCACTTCGGCGTCGTCGGCGTAAAGGGACAGCAGGGTGTTCGGATTGCCTTCCACGGCCCGGCGCAGGGTCTCGGTGTCGAAGGCGGGACTGGCCGCAGTACCCATCGTGACCTCCTTCGAGAGCCGCGGCCCGCGGGCGGCGGGCCGCCGGGGCCTCTCCTACGAGATTCCTCCGCCCCGTCGGCCCCGGCAAGCGCAACAGCGGCTGGGCCTGACGGGTGAGGGGACTGGGCCGACCGTGTCCGGCCGGGGACGGTCCGCGTTGCTGAAGGCATGATCTCAACACGCCGTCTCGTCGCCGCCGTTGGTCTCGCCGCAGGGGTCACCGGTCTCGCAGCCTCGTCGGCCGACGCCGCCGAGGCCCCCGCCCGGGCCGCGGCCCCGCTCAGCCCGATCGCCCTGCTCGACTCCGTGGCCGTCGGCGACATCCCCGCCGAGTACCAGGAGGACTTCCCGCGGCCGTCCGCGCAGCTGACCCAGATGAAGCGGCTGAACGAGCTCAACCAGCTCCGCCAGATCACCGACATGGCCGCCCCCGTCACCGGACTGCTCCCCGACGTCCGCTGACCCCGCCGCCGCGGCCCGTCAGCCGGCCGTGGCGAGGAACTGCGTGGCCGCCAGCTCCGCGTACAGCGGGTCGGCGGTCACGAGTTCGCGGTGCGTGCCCACCGCACGGACCTTGCCCGAGTCCATCACCACTATCCGGTCGGCCATCGTCACCGTGGACAGCCGGTGCGCGACGACCAGCACGGTAGTCGTCCGAGCCACGTCGGCGACGGTGTCGCGCAGCGCCGCCTCGTTGACCGCGTCCAGCTGCGAGGTGGCCTCGTCGAGCAGCAGAAGTCTCGGACGGCGCAGCAGCGCGCGGGCGATCGCCACCCGCTGACGCTCCCCGCCGGACAGCTTGGTCCCGCGATGTCCGACCAGCGTCTCGACGCCGTCCGGCAGTCGCCGGACCAGCCCGTCCAGCCGCGTCGTCTTCAGCACCCGAGCGAGGGCGTCGTCGTCCGCCTCCGGGCTGCCCAGCAGCAGGTTCTCGCGCAGCGACCCTGACAGTACCGGCGCGTCCTGCTCGACGTAGCCGATCGCCGAGCGCAACTGGGGCAGCTCCCACTCCGTGAGGTCCCGGCCGTCCAGGGTGATCACCCCCGACTCCGGGTCGTAGAACCGCTCGATGAGGGAGAAGACGGTCGTCTTGCCCGCGCCCGACGGGCCGACGAACGCCGTCATCCCCTGCGCCGGCACCTCGAAGCTCACGCCGTGGTGCACGTACGGCAGGTCCTGCGCGTAGCGGAAGCGGACGTCCTCGAAGGCGAGCGACGCCGGGGGCGCGCCGGACGACGGCAACGGGGCCGCGGACGCCCGGGGTTCGGCGGGCAGCCGCAGCGCCTCCTGGATGCGGGACAGGGCGGCGGCACCCGTCTGGTACTGGGTGACCGCGCCGACGACCTGCTGGATCGGCGACATGAGGTAGAAGACGTACAGGAGGAAGGCGACCAGTGTGCCGATGTCCACGGCCCCGGTCGCGACCCGCGCGCCGCCGACCGCGAGCACCGTGATGAAGGCGATCTGCATCGCGAGGCCCGCCGTGTTCCCCGCCGCCGCCGACCACTTGGCGGCCCGCACGCTCTGCCGCCACGACTCCTCGGCCGCCGCGTGCAGCGTCTGTTCCTCGCGGTGCTCGGCGCCGGACGCCTTCACCGTGCGCAGCGCGCCGAGGACACGCTCCAGCGAGGCGCCCATCACACCGACGGCGTCCTGCGCCCGCCGGCTGGCCTTGTTGATGCGCGGCACGATCACGCCGAGGACCGTGCCCGCGGCGAGGACCACGGCGAGTGTGACGCCGAGCAGCACCGGGTCGACGAATCCCATCATCACCACGGTCGCCACGAGGGTGAGCCCTCCGGTGCCGAGGCCGACCAGGGAGTCGGTGGTGACCTCGCGCAGCAGGGTGGTGTCCGAGGTCATGCGGGCCATGAGGTCACCGGGCTCGCTGCGGTCCACGGCGGATATCCGCAGCCGCAGCAGGTACGACGACAACGTCCGCCGGGCGCCGAGCACCACCGACTCCGCGGTGCGCTGCAGCACGTACCCGCCGAGCGCGCCCACCGCGGCGTTGGTCACGACGAGGGCCGACATGGCCAGCAGCGCTCCGGTGACGGCCCGGTCGTGGGAGAGGTCCTCGATCAGTCCCCGCGCCACCAGCGGCAGCGCCAGCCCCGTGGCCCCGGTGACCAGGGAGAGCAGCGCGCCGGCGGCCAGGGACCGCCAGTGGGGTCGGACATAGCCCAGGAGCATGCGCCACGGCGGCGGGGCGGTCTGCGTCTCTGCGATGCTCACGCTGCTCCTTCACGAGTCCGAGGGGTGCTCAGAGACTACGTGGGAGCACTGACAACCCGCCCCGGCGGGCGTCGCGTTCGGCGCGGCCGGCGTGCGCCGCCCCGGGAACAGCAAGCTCAGGTGCGGGCCTTGGCGCGCGCAGTCCCGCCTCCCGCGCGGCGCCGACCCCGTCGTCGACGGCCACGGCGCGCCGGCCGGCCGCGTCCAGCAGCGAGGCCGCGACGGCCTCGCGCATCCCGCCGGCGCAGTGCACCCCCGCCGTGCCGTCCGGCACCTCGGCGAGCCGGCCGCGCAGCCGGTGCAGCGGGATGTGCACCGGGCCCGCGACCACCGGCCCGGTCGCCGCAGGCAGCGGCCCAGCCCCCCGTCCGGCCCTCGTGAACCGTCCCCCTACCGATCAGTCACGCGTAGGGTCGGAAGCGGGACGGACGCCCGGAGACGGAAGGGGCCAGCACATGGCGCAGGAAGTACGCGGCGTGATCGCACCGGGGCGGGACGAGCCGGTGCGGGTCGAGACGGTCGTCGTGCCGGACCCGGGGCCGGGGGAGGCCGTGGTGCGGGTGCAGGCCTGCGGGGTCTGCCACACCGACCTGCACTACAAGCAGGGCGGCATCACCGACGAGTTCCCCTTCCTGCTCGGCCACGAGGCCGCCGGGATCGTCGAGACGGTCGGCGACGGCGTCACCGACGTGGCACCCGGGGACTTCGTGATCCTCAACTGGCGGGCGGTCTGCGGACGTTGCCGGGCCTGTCTGCGCGGCCGGCCCTGGTACTGCTTCGACACCCACAACGCCGGGCAGAAGATGACCCTCGCCGCGACCGGACAGGAACTCTCCCCGGCCCTCGGGATCGGCGCGTTCGCCGAGAAGACACTGGTCGCGGCCGGTCAGTGCACCAAGGTCGACCCGGCCGTCTCCCCGGCGGTCGCCGGACTGCTGGGCTGCGGGGTGATGGCGGGCCTCGGTGCCGCGATCAACACCGGCGACGTCGGGCGCGGCGACACCGTCGCCGTCATCGGCTGCGGCGGCGTGGGCGACGCGGCCATCGCCGGGTCGCGGTTGGCCGGAGCGGCGCGGATCATCGCCGTCGACATCGACGACCGCAAGCTGGAGACCGCCCGCGCGATGGGCGCGACCCACACCGTCAACTCGACCGGCACCGACCCGGTCGAGGCGATCCGTGAGCTGACCGGCGGGTTCGGCGCCGATGTCGTCATCGAGGCGGTCGGCCGCCCGGAGACGTACAAGCAGGCCTTCTACGCCCGGGACCTGGCCGGCACGGTGGTCCTGGTGGGCGTCCCCACTCCGGAGATGAGGCTGGAACTGCCGTTCCTCGACGTGTTCGGGCGTGGCGGCGCGCTGAAGTCGTCCTGGTACGGGGACTGCCTGCCGTCCCGTGACTTCCCGATGCTGATCGACCTGCATCTGCAGGGGCGCCTGGACCTGGAGGCCTTCGTGACCGAGACCATCCAGCTCGACGAGGTCGAGAATGCCTTCGACCGGATGCACCGCGGCGACGTGCTGCGCTCGGTGGTGGTGCTGCGATGACCGCCCGCGTCGAACGTCTCGTCACCTCCGGGCAGTTCACGCTCGACGGCGGCACCTGGGACGTCGACAACAACGTGTGGCTCGTCGGCGACGACGACGAGGTCGTCGTCATCGACGCCGCCCACGACGTCGACGCCATCGTGGACGCGGTCGGGAACCGCGACCTGAAGGCCATCGTGTGCACCCACGCCCACAACGACCACGTGAACGCGGCGCCCGCGCTCGCCGACCGCACCGGAGCGGTCATCTGGCTGCACCACGACGACCTGCCGCTGTGGAACCAGACCCACCCCGGGCGCGAGCCGGGCGCCGGGCTGCTCGACGGCCAGGTCATCGAGGCGGCGGGCGCGGACCTGCGGGTCCTGCACACGCCGGGGCACGCGCCCGGCGCGGTCTGCCTGTACGACCCGGGTCTCGGTGTCGTCTTCACCGGCGACACCCTCTTCCAGGGCGGCCCCGGCGCCACCGGCCGCTCGTACTCCCACTTCCCGACGATCATCGCCTCGATCCGCGACCGGCTCCTCACCCTCCCTCCTCAGACCAAGGTCCTCACCGGCCACGGCGACCCGACGACCATCGGCGCGGAGGCGCCGCACCTGCAGGAGTGGATCGCCCGGGGCCACTGACGGGCGGTCCCCCGCCGGGGCGGCGGCGCGGCCGCGTGACCGGCCGCAAAAGGAGACAGAAGATGTCCGGCTTCCGCGGGAGGCTCCTCACCGGGAACAGCCATCCAGGAGGTCGGACATGTCACAACCGTTGCGGGGCAAGGTCGCGCTGGTCGCCGGAGCGACGCGGGGAGCGGGCCGCGGTATCGCCGTGGAACTCGGCGCGGCGGGCGCCACCGTCTACGTCACCGGGCGCAGCACCCGCGCCCGCCGCTCCGAGTACGACCGCCCCGAGACCGTCGAGGACACCGCCGACCTGGTCACCGAGGCCGGCGGCCGGGGCATCGCCGTACCCACCGACCACCTCGACCCGGTGCAGGTCCGCGCCCTCGTGGACCGCGTCGCCGGCGAACAGGACCGCCTCGACGTGCTCGTCAACGACATCTGGGGCGGCGAGAAGCTCTTCGAGTGGGACACCACCGTCTGGGAGCACGACCTCGACAACGGCCTGCGCCTGCTCCGCCTCGCGGTCGAGACCCACGCGATCACCAGCCACCACGCCCTGCCCCTCCTCCTGCGCCGCCCCGGCGGCCTCGTGGTGGAGATGACCGACGGCACGGCCGAGTACAACCGCGACACCTACCGGGTCAACTTCTTCTACGACCTCGCCAAGGCGGCCGTCCTGCGCATGGCCTTCTCCCTGGGGCACGAAGTGGGCCCCCGCGGCGCCACCGCCGTGGCCCTCACGCCGGGCTGGCTGCGCTCGGAGATGATGCTCGACAACTACGGCGTCCGCGAGGACAACTGGCGGGACGCCCTCGACCGGACCCCGCACTTCGCGATCTCGGAGACCCCGCGATACGTCGGCCGCGCCGTCACGGCCCTGGCCGCCGATCCCGGGGTGTCCCGCTTCAACGGCCGGTCCCTCTCCAGCGGGGCACTCGCGCAGGAGTACGGCTTCACCGACCTCGACGGCAGCCGCCCCGACGCCTGGCGCTACCTCGTGGAGGTCCAGGACCCGGGCAGGCCGGCGGACACGACCGGCTACCGGTGACCTCGGCCGGCTGCCCGGCACGGTCCGGACCGCGCACGGCCCCTGCCCCGTTGATCACTCCGGCGGTACGGTCTGCGCATGACCGCCATCAAGCGCTTCGACGGGTACGGAGTCCTGATCACCGGAGCGGCCCGCGGCATCGGCGCCGCGACGGCCCGGCGACTGGCCGCGGAGGGCGCGGCCGTCCTGGTGACCGACATCGACGCGGGAGCGGCCGAGAGGACCGCGGGGGCGCTGCGCGACGACGGTCTCCTGGCGCGGGCGTGCCGGTGCGACGTGGCCGACCGGGAGTCCGTCGAGGCCGCCGTCGCGCGGGCCGTCGACGCGTTCGGCACCCTTGACGTCCTGGTCAGCAACGCCTACAGCTGTCATCCCGACACGCCGCTCTTCGAGGAGGGGACGGACGAGGTGTGGGCACGTGACCTGGACGTCACCCTGACCGGGGCGTACCGCTGCTGCCGTGCCGCGCTGCCGCACCTGGCCGCCTCCGGGCGCGGCGCCGTCGTCTGCGTCGGCTCCGTGAACGGGCTTCAGGACTTCGGCAACCACGCCTACAGCGCCGCCAAGGCCGGCCTCGGCTCCCTGACCCGCACCCTGGCCGGCCATGCCGCGGGCCGGGGTGTCCGCGTCAACCTCGTCGCCCCCGGCACCGTACGCACCCCGGCATGGCGGGGCCGGGACGACGACCTCGAGGAGATCCGCCGCCTCTACCCCCTGGGCCGGGTCGGCGAGCCGGAGGACGTCGCCGCCGC
The DNA here is from genome assembly GCF_043204795.1 of Streptomyces sp. NPDC047706. NCBI lineage: Bacteria > Bacillati > Actinomycetota > Actinomycetes > Kitasatosporales > Streptomycetaceae > Streptomyces > Streptomyces sp. NPDC047706. The sequence goes on from NZ_JBIDCW010000011.1 coordinate 162,357, forward strand.
CGTGGCCTTCCTCGCCTCCCGCGACGCGTCCTGGATCACCGGCACGACCGTGGTCGTGGACGGCGGGATCACCGCGGTGAGCACCGGCTTCACCCGGCGCCCGGGGCGCGGCGAACGGCGCACCTGAGCGTGGGGGCACCACCTCGGCCGCGCCGAATGTCACCGTTTCGTCGCGGTTGGCCCTCGCATACAACCGCATCCGCCCCTTACCGGTCTAGCAGGCAGAGACCGCGCGGCAGACGCGCATTCGACGCGAGAGACAAGGCCAGCCCATGGGGGAGATTCGCAGACGGGCGACCGTCGTCCTGGGGGCCACCGCTCTGGTGGCGCCGCTCACACTCGCGCTGGGCGCCGCCCCGGCGCAGGCGGCGAGCTGCACCACGCAGACCGGGCCGTACCAGAAGCAGGTGGAGAAATTCCTGGGCCGCCCGGTGGACGGCCGGCAGTCCACCGCCGACTGCAAGGCGACCCGGGCGTTCCAGACGAAGCACGGCATCACACCGAACATCGGCTACGCGGGGCCCGTCACCTGGGGCGTGATGGACCTCATGAACAAGCAGAAGGCCGTCGGGAAGAACCCGAACAAGGCCGGGAAGTGCCCGGTCGACAAGGGTCGCATCGCCTGTGTGAACCTCACGCTCCAGCTGAGCTGGATCCAGGACGGCAAGAAACTCGTCCACGGCCCCGTCCCGGTCCGCACCGGTCGCAACGGCTACGAGACGCGCACCGGCCTGAAGAAGATCTACTGGCGCAACATCGACCACGTGTCCACCATCTACGACGTGCCGATGCCCTACGCCCAGTTCTTCGACGGCGGCCAGGCCTTCCATTCCGCCGGCGTCAGCATGTGGAACCCGCCCGGCTCGCGGGGCTGCGTCAACATGACCAGGGCCACCGCGAAGAAGTACTGGTCGCTGCTGAAGAACGGTGACGACGTGTACGTGTACGGGCGCAAGCCGGGCACCTGACGGGGCACCCGGCCCGCCCCGTCGCGTCGGTCCTGCGGCGCGTCGCCGAAGTCCCGGGTTCTCCGGCCGTACGCCACCCTGTCGCGCTGACTCGTGCGCGATGACGCCCGGCAGGGTGCAGCGGGCCGCCACCCAGGCGTTCACGGACGGCAGCGAGCGGGTGTTCACCGCCGTCACGAAGTCGTCCGCCAGGAAGTGGTGGCTGTCCCCGTGCCCGTTGTGGAGGTGGTCGAAGGTGCGCGGCAGCCGCGTGCGGCCGTGCACCGGCGCCGAGCCCGAGGTGAAGGCCGCCCGCACCTTCGCGATGCCGCAGAAGATCCTGCTCGCCGGGGATGGGGTCGGGCTGAGGGACGTGGCGAGGAACGCGGTGCCGCCGTGCCGGCCGTCCAGGTCCTGGTGCCGGGCGCGGCGGACGCCTGAACTGCCCGGCCGGTTCTGGGACATGGACGTGATCAGGGACACTGCCCGATATGTCCGATTGGCTCGTGATTACTCACCGCGCCTTCACCTGGCCCGCCGTATGCTTCACAGCATGTCCACCAGTGTTGAAGCCGTCACCGAGAGATCGGCCGCGGAGGTCAACGAGGAGATCCGGGCGCTGTGGCGCCGGTCGGGCGGGACACTGACCACCGAGCAGCGCGAGGAGTACCAGCGCCTCGTCCTGGAGTGGGCCGCCGCGGCGCCGCAGCCGGCGCAGGCCGCCTGACCCGCTCGCGGCGGGCCCGGTACCTGTCCGGCCCGGATCTCTCCGTCAGCCCCACGTGGCCGAGTAGTAGCGCTGGTAGGCCTTGCGGTCCTGTTCCGTACGGATCCACCGCGTGGCCACCAGCGCGATCAGACTGCCCGCGACGACCAGCAGGCCGGGCCCGACGTTCCTCGGGTCCGCCAGCCGGGCCAGCAGCTCCCTGCCCGCCTCACCCGAGACCGGGGCGGAACCCCCTGGTGCCGCGGCGCTCTGCGGATCCGTGGGGGGCGGAACGGCGCCCTGGCCGTTCTGCGGGCCCGACGTGATCAGCCGGACGCCGAGCGCGGACAGCGCCTGCGGCAGCGGCTGGAAGAAGGTCGTCCCACCCTCCCGGCAGTCCCCGCTGCCGCCCGAGGTCACACCGAGCGCGATGCCCTCGGAGAACAGCGGCCCGCCGCTGTCCCCGGGCTCGGCGCACACGTTCGTCTCGATGAGGCCGGTCACCGTGCCCTCGGGGTAGTTCACCGTCGCGTCGAGCGCGGTCACCTCGCCGTCCCGCAAACCGCTGCTGCTGCCGCTGCGGAACACCCGCTGACCGACCGACGTCTCGCCCACGGCCGTGATCCGCACCCCCTGTCCGTCGCCGATCGCCACGATGCCCGCCCCGTCGCCGGCCCGCCCGCCCGCGTACTGCACGAGCGAGTAGTCGTTGCCCGGGAAGCTGCCCGTGACGGTACGGCCCACCGGCCGGTCGCCCCGGTCGTCCGCGAACCAGACCGAACCGTCCGGCCCGCAGTGCCCGGCCGTGAGGATGAAGTCGGTCTTCCCGTCGGTGACGTTGAAGCCCGCCGAGCAGCGCCCGGCGGTGGACAGGATCGGCAGGGCGCCGTTGATACGGGTGGTGAAGGTGCCCTCGGTGCGTTCCATGCGCACGAAGCCCCCGATGCCGTCCGCCAGGTCGGTCAGCTCGGACCAGTCGCCTGCGGAGACGGTGCTGTCCCCCCGGACGACCACCTCGTTCGACCGGTAGTCCACCAGCCACGCCGTGCCCGGCACCCGCGGGGCCGAACGCAGTTCCTCCGTCGCGGACTTGAGCTCGCGCATGCTGTGCCGCACGAGCTTCGCCGTCGCACCCGCCCTGCGGACCTCGGCGGCCGCCTCGTCGTCGGTGACCGCGACGACCGGCCGCCCCCGGCCGTCCATCCAGCTGCCCGCCGTGCGGGAGGAGCCGAGCTTCTCGACCAGGCCCGCGCCGGAGTCCCCGGCGAGCACCCCCGGGGACGCGGCGGGGGGCTCGCTCGCGACCGCCTGCGTGACCATCGCCGCCCCGAGGACGATCCCGCCGACTGACGCCAGCCGTGCCACTCGCCGGACGATCCGTCGTCGTGCGTGCCTCATGCATGGCTCCCGAACCCCGAACACGCGGCGCGATGGCACCGCGGGGCGCCCGGGTCGTCGAGCGCCCTCTCTCCATACGTGCCGGGGTCCGGCAGCGTTCACCCGCGCGGCGGCCGGCTCAGTTCTTGCGTGCCACCCCGCCGAACATCGCGACCTCCTCCGGCTCGGCACCGTCGCCCTGCTCCGGACGCCAGCGCGAACAGGACACGACCCCCGGCTCCAGCAGCTCGAGGCCGTCGAAGAAGCCCGTCACGGCCTCGGGGGTGCGCTGGGTCAGCTTCGGAGTGCCGTGCTCGTTCCAGAACTTCACCGCCTCGTCCACGTCCGGCATCGAGGGCGAGGTGATGGTGTGCGACAGCACCAGATGGCTGCCCGGCGGCAGCGCTTCCATCAGCCGCCGCACCACGCCGTAGGGGTCCTCGTCGTCGCGGAGGAAGATGACGACGCCGAGCAGGATCAGCGCCACCGGCTGGGTGAGGTCCAGCGTCTTCGCGGCGTGTTCGAGGATCGCGTCGACGTTGCGCAGGTCCTCGTCGAGGTAGTCGGTGCGGCCCTCCGGGGTGCTGGTGAGCAGCGCGCGGGCGTGGGCCAGGACGAGCGGGTCGTTGTCGACGTACACGATCCGGGCGTCGGGGGCGAGCCGCTGGGCGACCTCGTGGGTGTTGTCGGCGGTGGGCAGGCCGGTGCCGACGTCCAGGAACTGGCGGATGCCCACGTCGGAGACCAGGTGGCGCACGGCCCGGCCCAGGAACAGGCGGTCCGCCTGGGCGTAGTCGCCGATTCCCGGGTGCAGTTGGCGGATCTGGTCGCCGGCCGCCCGGTCGACCTCGTAGTTGTCCTTGCCGCCGAGCCAGTAGTTCCAGATCCGTGCGGTGTGCGGCTGGGACGTGTTGATGCGCTCGCGCAGCGACTGGGCCATACCGTCCGCGGCTGGCGGGTTCTCGGTCACGGAATCAGCTCCTGGGGGTGCCTGGTGCAGGGCGCGGGGACGCCCCGTGCGGTGTCAAGACGCAATCTAGACCGACGAATTGATCTTTGCCGGTGCTTGTGCGTTTTCGGTGCACCCCCGTGCTCGTGAGCTCGTTCCACGGCCCCCTATCGTGGGCTCATGACCAGGATCCCGCACGGCACGTCCGGTGAACCGAACCCCCTGCGCGCGCTGGACCTCGATCAGCTGCGGCGCCGTACGAGCATGAAGTGGCGCGCCTACCCCGACGACGTGCTGCCGCTGTGGGTGGCGGAGATGGACGTGCCGCTCGCCGCGCCCGTCGCCCGCGCCCTCACCGACGCGGTGGCCCTCGGCGACACCGGCTACCCGGCCGGCACCGCCTACGCCGAGGCGCTGGCCGGCTTCGCCGAGAAGTGGTGGGGCTGGTCCGGCATCGACGTGGGGCGCACCGCGATCGTGCCCGACGTGATGCTCGGCGTGGTCGAGATGCTCAAGCTGGTCTGCGGGCCGGGTGACGCCGTGGTGGTCAACCCGCCGGTGTACCCGCCGTTCTTCCAGTTCGTCGCGCACATGGACCGGCGGGTGGTCGAGGCGCCGCTGGGGCCGGATTTGCGGATCGACTTCGGCGTCCTTGAAGATGCCTTCCGGCAGGCCGTGACGGCCGGGCGGCGTGCGGCGTACCTGCTGTGCAGCCCGCACAACCCGACCGGGACCGTGCACACCGCCGAGGAACTGTCCACCGTCGCCCGCCTCGCCGGGGAGTACGGCGTGCGCGTCGTCGCCGACGAGATCCACGCCCCGCTGGTCCTCGGCGCCACGGACTTCGTGCCGTACCTCAGCGTGCCGGGCGGCGGGAGCGGCCTGTCGCTGATGTCGGCCTCCAAGGCCTGGAACCTCGCCGGGCTCAAGGCGGCCCTCGCCGTCGCCGGCCCCGAGTCCGCCGCCGACCTCGCCCGGCTTCCCGAGGAGGTCGGCCACGGCCCCAGCCACTTCGGCGCCCTGGCCCACACCGCCGCCCTGCGCGACGCCACGGCCTGGCTCGGCGCCCTGCTGGCCGGCCTCGACGAGAACCGGCGCCTGCTCGCCGGGCTGCTCGCCGAGCGGCTGCCCGCCGTGGCCTACCGCCCCGGTGACGCCACTTACCTCGCCTGGCTCGACTGCCGGGCGCTCGGCCTGGGCGACGATCCGGCCGACGTCTTTCTGCGCCGGGGCCGGGTGGCGCTCAACTCCGGCCTGCCGTTCGGGACGGGGGGCGCCGGGCACGTACGGCTGAACCTGGCCACGTCGCCGGAGATCGTCACGGAGGCGGTACGGCGGATGGCCGCCGCGCTGAAGTGACGGCGGCATGCCTACACTTCCGGCCATGGACGCGACACGGCTCGGAGCCGGCAAGTACCTGCTGATCACCAGCTACCGCAAGGACGGCACCCCGGTCCCCACGCCCGTCTGGGTCGTCGCCGACGGTGACGCGCTCGGGGTGTGGACGGTCGCGGACTCCTGGAAGGTCAAGCGGATCCGGCGCCGCTCGGACGTCCTCGTGGGCCCCTGCGACCTGCGCGGCAACCCGACCGGTGAGAAGGTGCCCGGCACCGCCGAGATCACCGACGCGGCCACCACGGCCCGCTACCGCGGGCTCATCGCCCGCAAGTACGGCATCGTCGGCCGCCTCACGCTGCTCGGCAGCCGGCTGCGGCGCGGCCCGCAGGGCACGGTCGGCATCCGGGTGACCCTGAACGCCTGAGGGACGCCGGGCGATCCGGCCGCGCGCCCGGCCCGTGCGGTCCGGGCGCGTCAGGTCCAGGCCCGGTACGGCTCGTCGAGCAGCTGGAACACCGGCTCGCCCCGTACCGGGTCCTTGGCGGTGGACAGCCGCACGCGGTCGCCGCTGTGGATGCCGATGGGCGGGCCCATCACGCGGCCCCGCACCACGAACCCCTCGGCCATCTCGATCAGGGACACGTTGCGCGCGGCGGGCGTGTTGCGGTGCACCACCGTCGTGTGGCGGACCGTGCCGGTGCCCTCGCTGCGTTCCGTCCGCAGCTCGCTGCCCTGGCAGACCGGGCAGAGCAGCCGGTGGTACGTCGCGGTGCCGCACCAGGTGCAGCGCTGGTAGAGCATGGCCTCCTGGTCCGGGGCCCGGTGGTCGAGGACGCCCGCCGCGGAGCCGGATGCCTGCTGAGCGACGGTTCCTGAGTGGTGGTACACGCTGTCAACTCCCTGCGCTCGGCCGGAAATCCGCGTGCGCGACGCCATGCGCACGCCTGTGCGCGGCTCGCGGTGCCACCGTGCACGGCCACAGCGTATGGCACTGAGTGTCACTCGTAAAGGCACTCCGTACCCCCTCGTTGCGGGGGGTCAGTCCCGCCCGAGGGTCGTCTCGATCTCCCGCACCACCCGCCACAGGGGGGCGCCGCGCCGCGAGACGACGACCACCACGTCCTCCGGCCGCTCGTCGGCCGGGGGAGTGGGCCCGCCGCCGAAGGCGCCCTGCACCAGGCCCAGGGCGTGGTCCACCGCGACGGCCGCGTCACCCCTGCCGTCCGAACGCAGCCAGGACCGCAGCCCGTTGTTGTGCGCCGCGACCACCGCGGCCGCGATCACGTCCGCCCGCAGGCCCGGCACCTTCTTCGTGAGCCGGTAGCGCTGTACGGAGAAGGCCGGGTTCTCGGCGTACATCCGCAGCACCAGCCGGGCCGCGTCGCAGACCCGGCCGACCGGCTCGTCGTCCTCACCCGCGGCCGAGAGGAAGGCCGTCATGTCGGCCAGGCATCGCTCGTGGTCAGGGAAGACCACGTCCTCCTTGGACGGGAAGTACCGGAAGAACGACCGCCGCCCGACCCCGGCGAGGGCCACGATGTCGTCCACGGTGGTCTGTTCGTAGCCCCGCTCCAGGAACAACTGGAACGCCGCCGCGACCAGGGCCTCCCGCATGGGCGGTTTCACGCTCATGGGACGGAACGCAGCACCTGAACAGGTCTGGTGGCACTCAGTGCCGCCCCGACGGGGAACTCGGTGCCGTGCGGGTGAGGCGTCGGGTCTCCTCGCCGGTCACGCGCCCTCGTGGCCCGGCGCTCCGACGCCGGACTCGGACAGCCGGCTCACCGCCGCGGACACCTGGCGCTGCGTCGCGTCGGGCAGCGGTTCACCCTGCACGGCGGTCACCAGGTCCTGGGCGAGCAGGTGGAGCTTGGTGTTGGTGTTCTGCGAGACCATCACCAGGACGTGCCACGCGTCCTGCGGGCTCAGCCCGAACGTGGCCATCAGGACCCCGCGGGCCAGGTCGATGGTCGGCCGGGTCTGCATGGCCCTGCGCAGCTGGACGACCTCCGTCCCCAGCTCGTGCTCGCCGGTCTCGTCATGGGCCGCGCCGGTGAACAGACGCAGGGTGCCCGTGAGGGTGAGGAGCCGTTCGGCCGCGGGGCTGGAGGCCTGGATCGTCACCGTCTTCCCTTGCGTGAGGGCTTGTTCACGGAGGGCGAGCAGAACGTTCAGGGCCGAGCAGTCGCAGAAGACCACGCCTTGGAGGTCGAGGTCGATGCCCTCGGCCGCGGACTCCAGCGCGCCACCCAGGGCGGCACTCAACTCGTCGGACGCGTGCAGGTCGAGCTCCCCGCACACCGTCACCACCGTGCGGGCACCGTCGGGCAGCGCGGCGGTCGAAAGCGGCCCCGGCCGCGAGGCCGCGAAGGTGGCGGGCTGCGTCGTGTACGCAGACTCCGGCATGGCCGACACTCCTTCGGTCCTCCTGCCTGCCGTCTTCATCAGGGTTGTCCTCACGCCGCGATACGTCAAGAGATACATGAAATCTAGTTCGCGTTTTTGAATACGGGAAACCTCGGTCCTATGATGGCCCTCATGAGTGAAGTGCCTGAACCGCATACCGGATGGACCTTCCTCACCAACCACGCCCGGGTGCTGGCCGCCATCGCCGATGATCACACCGCCCGCGTACGCGACATCGCGGCACACTGCAGGCTCACCGAGCGAGCCGTGCAGAAGATCATCGTCGATCTGGAGCAGGCCGGTTATCTCTCCCACCGGCGTGAGGGGCGGGGAAACGCGTACCGCATCGAACCCGGCAAGGTGCTGCGGCACCCGGCCGAGGCGGGGCTCACCGTGGCCGCGCTGCTCGCCGTGCTCGCCCGGGACGAGGCGGACCGGAGCCGGGAGCCCGCGGACAGCGGGGCCACGGGCCGCGACGGCTGAACCGTGCGGCCCCGCGGGCATCCGGCGCGCTCCGGGCCGAACCCATGCGGTGGCCGTGCCTACGTGAGGTCCGCCGGTACGCGGATGTCCACGACGCAGACGTCGTCGCGCCGTTCCCGTTCCAGCACCGCCGTGAGCAGCGGGCCGAGTGAGCCGGGCTCGTCGGTGTGGTGGGAGAGCAGGGCCCGCGCCAGCCGTTCGATGCCGCGGTCGATGGCCTCCGACGGACGCTCCACGAGCCCGTCCGTGTACAGCAGCAGCCGGTCGCCGGGCTCCAGCCTGCACTCGATCTGCTCGAAGGCCGGGGTCGTGCTCGCGCCGAGCAGCATCCCACCGGGCCGGCCGAGCCGGCGTACCTCACCGGCACGCAGGAGCAGCGGCGGGGGATGGCCCGCCTGGGCCCAGACCAGCCGGCGCTCGTCCGGGTGGTAGTGGGCCAGCACCATGGTCGCCGTGCCGTGCGGGTCGCGCGAGTGCAGCAGCAGGGTGTTGAGCCCGCTGAGGGCAGCGGTGAGGGAGGAGCCGGTGATGACCATGCCCTTGGCGGTGAACCGGAGCTGAGCCATCGTGGCGACCGCGTCGATGCCGTGACCGGCGACGTCGCCGACCACGAACAGCGCGGTGCCGTCGGGCAGTTCGATGGCGCTGAACCAGTCCCCGCCGACATGGATGCCCGACTGGGCGGGCAGATAGGTCACCTCGACCCGCAGCCCCGCCAGTCGCAGCGGCTTGTCCGGCAGGGGCAGCAGCGCGTGCTGGAGCCGGGCGGCCAGGACCCGTTCGGCCTGGAGCGCTCCGTGCTGGGTGAGATTCTGCCGTTCGCTCCTCACCAGGGCGAGTTCGGCGTTGCGCTGTGCCGTGAGGTCCTGAAGGAAGCCGTGCACCTCGACGGGCCGGCCCTGCAGATCGGCAACCGTCTCGGCGACGGTCCGCAGATGCCGTACCCCACGCGCCGTCCGGATCCGGAACGGCACGTCGGCCGGGCGCCCTTCGCCGACCAGGGCCTCGATGGCGCGGGTCAGCGACGGCGCGTCCTGCGGCAACGCGAGGCCGGGCAGGTCGGGAAGGCGTACCGGGCCGTGGGCCGGGTCGCGGTCGAGGACCGTGAAGACCTGGGCGGACCAGGTGATGTCGCCGGAGACCAGGTTCCAGCTGGCCCAGCCGAGTCTGCCCAGCCGCTGTACGTCCGCAAGCCGCTGTTCCTGGCGGTCCGAGGGGTCGTGCCTGACCCAGCTGACGACGAGCCGGTCGCCCAGCCGTGCCACGCGTACCGAGTACGTGGACGTCTCGGCGCTGCCGGCGACCACGTCCTGCTGTGCGAACGGCGCTCCCTCGTAGGGCTTTCCGGCGCTCAGCACGTCCTGGCACCGCCGCCACAGCGACTCGTCCGCGATCGGCGGCCAGCACTCCAGGATCCGCAGACCGACCAGTTCGCGGCCGATGCGCCCGACGACGTCGACGGCCTCCGGGGTGACCGCGTCGATGCGGTAGTCCTCGACCTCGCCGGAGGCGGCGCGCAGCGGGGTGAGCAGCATCGCCGCTCCGGGCAAGGTGTCGAACACGGTCTGCACCGTGCCGGCGATGCCGGCGGTGGCCGGTTCCGGGGGCGGGCCGAACGCGCGCAGCCTGCCCGCGCACAGCCGGACGACGGCCCGCAGGTGCTCGCGGGTGGTGGGGGTGAACGGCCCGGGACGGGTGCGCAGGACGCCGATGGAGATCTCGGCGGTGCCGTCGGTCACCACGGGCAGCCAGGCGCGCGAGCGCCACTGCTCGGGCGTGCCACCGATGAGCAGGAACCGCTCCCGGTCCACCGCGAGGTCCTCCAGCCAGCGCGCCTCGCGGGTGCGCAGGGTGTCGAGCGCGGCGATGCCGGTCAGGGGCGGCACGTGGCGCCACTGCGCGGCCAGGGTGGCGTCGATGCCGGCGTGCCCGACGAGTTCGAGGCCGTCGGTGGGCAGCCTGGCGAAGATCATGACCGCGTCGGCGGCGACGGTGCGCGAGAGATGCTCCAGCAGGCATCCCGCCAGCTCCTGCGTACCGCGCACACCGACGAGCGCCCTGCCCAGTCGCCCCAGCGCGGCGGAGACGTCGTCGGCCGGATCACAGTCGCGCCCGGCGAGGGGCAGCCCCGGGGGTGTGGGGGCGTCGGTGCCTGTGGTGCCGGGGGTGCTTGGGCCGGCGGTGTGGGCGGTGCCGATGCCGGGAGCGGTGCCGACGGGGCCGGTGGTGCCGGGAACGGGAGGGCTGGGGGCGTCGGAGGCCTCGGTGGGAGGGGCGTCAGGGTCACCGGGGGCGCCGGATGCCGGGGTGCCGCGTGCGCCGGGGACGGGGCTGGGGACGCCGGTGGCGTCGGGGGCAGCGGTGACCGGGGCGCCGGGAACCGGTGCGTCACCGGTGGCCGGGTCTCCGGCTGTGGAGGTGCCCGGCGTCCCGCCGGGCGGGGCCGACGAGTCGCCGCCGAGCGTGAGCCGGCACTCCTCGATCAGCGTGTGGTCGCCGGCCCTCGCGCGCCGGAGGAGTTCCTGGTGCGCGGCGTCCGCCGAGCATCCGGTGCGTGCCATGACGGCGCCCTTGGCCCGCTCCAGGACGGCGGAGGTGGCCGCCAGGTCCCGCAGCCGGTCTCCTTCGGCGCGTCGGACGGCCCGGGATCCGGCCGCTGTGACCTTGCCGGACCCGGTGCCGTTCTCCGCCGGGATTGCGGGGTCGCTCGTCACGCGTCGAGCATCGCACAGGGACCCCCCTGGGAGCGCAAGGTCGTCCGGCGGGATTCCACTCGAAAGTGCCGGCGCGAGGCCGGCGGCAGGCACCGAGCGCGTTGCCGGGCGCACGCCGGGCCGGGGCGGGCTGCGAGGGTCACGTACGAACGCGCCCCTCAGCGACCCGAGTTGTACTCCACCAACGCGTCGGTCACCGCCCGCACGCTGCGCGCGATGTGCTGGAGCTGCAGCAACTCGGCGGCGTAGAGCTTGATCGTGTGCTCGATCACCGACTCCGGCATGCCCAGCCGCGGCAGATCGGCGCGCGCGGTCTGCAGGGCGGTGCGGGCGACCCGGACCTCCTGCTGGATCTGGAGCTGCGCGTGCCGGGCGAGCAGCACGGGGTGACGGATCAGCGCCGGGTAGCCGGCGTACCGCGCCGGTACCAGCTCGCGCAGCCACTTGGCCGCCGAGCGCTCCCAGTCGTAGCTGCCGGGGGTCTTGACCTGGCACGGCCAGTCCGGGCTGGTGCGCGTGGACGTCAGGGGCATGATCATCGCTTCCGGTGTGCTGCGGTGCGGAGGTGGTCCGCGGTGGTGGGGCGGTCCCGGCCTAGGGGATAGCCGGGACCGCCCCTACCGAACACCCGGGGCACCGATGTGGGGTAGGGGACATCGGCGTCGGGTGTCCGTGCGGGCGCCCTGGAGAGTCGGCCTGTGCGCGAGCGGGTGACCGGCTCTCCTGAGGCGGGTGCGGATCCGCGAGCAGTATTTATATATGCCGACTGCTTTGCAAGACGTATGAAAACATTCATGCGTGCTTTGAAATGAAAGGTCCCTTTGTAATGTCGTTCGGGCGCAGGCGGGGTCAGTCCCGCAGGAAGAACTGGTGCTGGTCGGAGATCTGCTCGTAGGCCTCCAGCCGGGCCTGGGTGCGCTCGGGGTCGGCGTCGGTCATGGCCTGGAGCAGCGCGGCCGCCATCACGCCGGGTGCGGCGTAGGAGTCGAAGACCAGCCGGGAGCCCGTACCGGTGGCGAAGGTGACGTCGGCCTCGTCGGCCAGCGGCCCGAAGGCCCGGTCGGTGACGAGGGCCACGCGCAGCCCGGCGTCGCGCGCGAGGCGTACGGCGGCGAGGGTCTCCTGGGCGTGCCGGGGCAGGGAGAAGGCCAGCACCCAGGTGCCGCCTGCCTCGCGGGCCTGCAGCAACGCGTCGTAGGCGACGGTGCCGCCCCGCGTCACCAGCCGCACGTCCGGATGGATGCGGCGCGAGGCGTACGCGAAGTACTCGGCGAGGGAGGCGGAGATGCGCAGGCCCAGCACGGTCAGCGGCGCCGAGTCCGACAGCCGCCGGCCGATCTCGACGACCTGGCCGGGGTCGGCGAAGTCGCGGCGGAGGTTCTCCAGGTTCTCGATCTCGGCGTCGACGGCCGCCTGCAGTTCGTTGCCGCGTTCCTCCTCGGCGCTCGTGGCACCGCCGGCCAGGGTGCCGAGGGCGATGGCCTGGAGCTTCTCCCGTAGCGCGGGGTAACCGCTGAAGCCGACGGCGGCGGCGAAACGCGTCACCGACGGCTGGCTGACCCCGACCCGGTCGGCGAGCTCGGTGATCGGCAGGAACGCGGCCTCGGTGATGTGCTCGATCAGGTACTGGGCGATGCGCCGCTGCCCCGGTGACAGCCGGGGGCGGTCGAAGAGCGCCCTGAGCTGGTAGGTCGGGGCGGCGTCCGCCTCCGGCGCGGTCTTTCCCGAGGTGATCGCGGACGCCTGTGCGCGTGCCTGTTGCGGCGATGGCACCGGTGCGCCTCCTTTGCTTCCCACGAAGCTTCAACATAGCTCACGCAACGTGGCGATCAGGGGCGCACGCGGATCGCCCCCGGCCACCGGAGCCGTGCGGTGGGCCCGCTCCCGCATCCGGCTCCCGCAGCGCACGGCACACCGTCGGCGGTGGACCCGGGAGCGGCCCCGCGGAGCCCGGCGCGACGCCGGACGCCGCACCGGGCGTCCGCCCGGCGTTCACCGAGGCGCTCGCGCGGAAAGGCTGACGGGCGTGCACCTCCCTTACCAGCGTGGCCCGTTGCACGACCTGCCGGACACCCCCGGGGCCTACGACGCCGTCCTCGCCGGCGTCGCCGAGGAAGCGCTCGCCCGGATCACACCCGACGGCAGCCTCGAACACCCCGCCGTCCGGCTCGACGTCGGCGACACCTCCCTCGGCGTCACGTCCCTGCTGGCGCTCGCCTGGCAGCGCGGCCGGGACCCGCGACTGCCGGAGGCGGTGCGCCGCAGCCTCGCCTTCCATCTGCGTGAGCGGGTGTTCCGTGAGGACAACCCGGATACCCCAACCTCAGGGTCCGCGACTCGGGACTGCCCTGCGCCCGCTTCGCGCTGCGCGCGGGCGCGCATCCGCACGGCGACTGGCCGAGCACCGTCTGGGCGCTGCTCCACGCCGTCGACGTGCTGGACGCGGCGGACGGCCTCCTCGACGACCGGGCCCGACGGGAGCTGACGGCGTTGGGGCTGGGCTACTGGCAGTGGCTGACCGAGGCCACCTTCTTCAACCCGCAGCGGGCCGGCAACCAGGCGATCGCCTGCGTCGTCGGCGGCCTCATGCTGGCCCGCCACCTCCCGCCCGCGGCGGGCAGGACGGTCCGGCTGCGCGCGATGGACCTGTACGACCGTGAGATCCGCGCCCGCCGGGTACGCGCCCGGGGCGCGCTGCTGCCGCCCGAGCACGGCGGCGCCTACGACAACAACTACGGCCCGATCTCCCTGTCCTTCCTCGCCCAGGCCCACCGGGTGAGCGGCGAGGAGGTCTTCGCCGAGGACGGCGACACCCTCGCCCGCTACCTCGACGCGCGTCTCACCGGCGGCGGCTTCGACATCGGCGGGCCCCGCTACAGCGAACAGCACTGCGGCTTCGAGGGGGTCCTGGGCCTGCGCCATTTCGGCCGCCGTACCGGCGCCGACCTCGGCCGCTACCGGGGCGACACCCGCTGGGCCCGGCACGCGGCACAACCCGACGGCGGCGTCGACGGCCACTTCGCCTTCATGCTCGTCCGGCAGATCCAGGACACCCCCGGCTGGCACCGCACGCCCTCGGCGGCCCCCGCCCGGCACCAACTGCGCGCGGGCTGCGTCTCGGTGGCGTTCGACGACCGGATGACCCCGGCCCTGATCGAGGCGGCCGGCACCTACCACCTCCCCGCCGCCGTCCACCGCCGGCACGGCCTCGGCCCGGTGACGCGGGGGCTGCTGCTGTGCCGCCCGTTCGGCGAGGTCCGCGTCCGTGACCTCCGCACCGGCGGCCTGGCGGGCAAGCTCGTCACCCAGCCGGTCGTGGACCGCGAGCGCGTCCTGCGCCATGTGCGGTCCCTGTACGTCACCGACGGCACGCGCCTGTGGGTGACGGTCGCCGTGCAGCGGCTGGCCGGGACGCCGTATCTGCTGGCCGGAATGCCCTACGCTGCGGACGACGGCGACCGGGTGCGCAGGACCGCGCGGCCCGCCGGTGTGGCCTCGGCCGGCAGCCTGGGTCTGACGCACCCCGCGTCGGCGGGCACCGACCACTTCGACGCCCGCGCGGAGATCACCCAGGAGCAGGCGGCGTTCGCGCTCTCCGCCGACCCACGGGTCTTCGGCAACCCGGACGACAGCTGGCGCCATCTGGTCTCCTCGACGGCCCTGGAGGCGGGCCCGGCCCCCGGTGCACCGGCGGAGCTGCACGTCTTCGCCGTGCGCTACGGCGATGCCGGCCCGTTCACCGCGGAGTTGGAGGCCGGCGCGCGCGGTCTGACAGTCCGCACCGACGCGTTCACCGCCCTGATCGGCGACGCGGCGGGCGACGCCCACGGTGAACCGGAACTGACGCTGCGGCCCTCCTGAGGCCTGCCGTCCGGATCACACCGCACCCGCGGGCCGGCCGCCCGTCGGCCGCGCGGACGACGCCGCGGGTCAGTACACCTGGTCCGCCTCCACCACCAGGTCCGCGAGGTCCCGTGTGGCCGCCACCAGCTCCGCGTTGCGCTGGTCCGTGCGCATCACCCAGGCCACCGCCTCCTCGTGGCCCTTGCCGAACTCCTCGTGCCGGGCGACGAGGCGGCGGATCCGCTCCGGCTCGGGCAGCTCGCAGAACCACACCTCGTCCAGCTCGGGCCGCACACGTGCCCACGCACCCGAGCCGAGCAGCAGGTAGTTGCCCTCGGTCACGATCAGGCGGGCGTCCGGCGGGACCGGGACCACGCCCGCGATCGGCTGCTCCAGGACCCGCTCGAAGCCCGGCGCGTACACCACGTCCCGCCGGTCCTCGTGCAGTCGGCGCAGCAGGGCGGCGTACCCGGCCGCGTCGAAGGTGTCGGGGGCCCCTTTGCGGTCGCGGCGGCCGAGCCGGTCGAGTTCGGCGTCGGCGAGGTGGAAGCCGTCCATGGGGACGTGCGCCACCCAGGGCCGAGCGGTGCCGTTCAGCTCCCGCACGAGCCGTTCGGCGAGGGTCGTCTTGCCCGCGCCCGGACTGCCGGTGATGCCGAGGACGGCCCGGCGGCCGCCCGTCGCGAGGCCGCGGGCGCGGGCGAGGAGGTCGTCGAAGGTCACCGGCACACGGCGAAGTGTGTCATCCGGGCCGGTGCGAGGGCCTCGGGGGCGGTGAGGAACCGGACAACGCAGGCACCCGGCCACCACTCGCTCCCGAACAGGTGGCTTCCGTGCGGCTCGTGTGGCCCGCGCCACCCGCTGGACCCCGCCCCGCGGGGAAGCGTTCCTGTATGACGCAGCTCGGTCCACCCGAAGAAATCCTGGCCTGCCTCTTCGACCTCGACGGGGTCGTCACCAGGACGGCCGTGGTCCACGCCGCCGCCTGGAAGGAGACCTTCGACGCCTTCCTGCGGGAGCGCGAGGGCGACTCCTTCCGGCCCTTCGACGACGTCGCCGACTACGACGAGTACGTGGACGGCCGCCCCCGCGCGGACGGCGTGCGCACCTTCCTCGCCTCGCGCGGCATCCGGCTGCCCGAAGGCACCCCCGGCGACCCGCCCGACGCCCCGACCGTGCACGGCGTCGGCAACCGCAAGAACGACGTCTTGCTGGAGAAGATCCGCACCGGCGGCGTCGAGGCCTACGACAGCACCCTGCGCTACATCGAGGCGGCCCGCGCCCGGGGCC
The DNA here is from genome assembly GCF_043204795.1 of Streptomyces sp. NPDC047706. Taxonomy (NCBI): domain Bacteria; kingdom Bacillati; phylum Actinomycetota; class Actinomycetes; order Kitasatosporales; family Streptomycetaceae; genus Streptomyces; species Streptomyces sp. NPDC047706. The sequence goes on from NZ_JBIDCW010000011.1 coordinate 178,410, forward strand.
TGCGCACCGCGATCGTCTCGTCCAGCGCCAACTGCCGTGACGTGCTGCGCGCGATCGACGCCGAGGACCTGTTCGACGTCCGTGTCGACGGCGTCGTGGCGGCGGAGCGCGGGCTGCCCGGGAAGCCGCGCCCGGACACCTTCCTGGCCGCCGCCCAGCAACTCGGCGTCGAGGCGCGGCGGGCGGCCGTGTTCGAGGACGCGCTGGCCGGCATGGACGCCGGCCGCGCGGGCAGCTTCGGTTACGTCGTCGGCGTCGACCGTGCCGGACAGGCCGAGGCCCTGTACGCGCACGGGGCGGACCGGGTCGTACGGGATCTCGCCGAACTGGGGGGCATGGAGTGATCACACAGGGGGCGTACGCCGTCGAGCCGTGGACCGTGCGCGAGACGGACCTCGAACTCGGCATGCTGGCACAGAGCGAGTCCGTCTTCGCGCTGTCCAACGGCCACGTCGGCTGGCGCGGCAACCTCGACGAGGGGGAGCCGCACGGCCTGCCGGGCTCCTACCTCAACGGCGTGCACGAGGTGCACCCGCTGCCGTACGCCGAAGCCGGCTACGGCTATCCGGAGTCCGGCCAGACCGTCATCAACGTCACCAACGGCAAGGTGGTCCGGCTGCTCGTCGACGACGAGCCGTTCGACCTGCGCTACGGCCGGCTCGTCGCGCACGAACGCACCCTCGACCTGCGCCGGGGCGTGCTGGAGCGGGTCTGCGAATGGACCTCGCCGGCCGGCTCGACGGTCCGGGTGCGCTCGACGCGGCTGGTGTCGCTCACCCAACGGGCCGTCGCCGCCGTGGCGTACGAGGTCGAACCGGTCGACAGCCGTACGCGGGTGGTCATCCAGTCGGAGCTCGTCGCCAACGAGAGCCTGCCCGAGCCGGACGGCGACCCTCGGGCCGCACGCGCGCTGAAGTCGCCCCTGGAGCCCGAGGAGGACTTCGCCGACGGGTCCCGGCTGCGACTGGTGCACCGCACCCGGCACAGCGGTCTGCGTGTGGCGGTGGCCGCCGATCATGTCGTGACCGGCCCCGAACGCACGACGACCGGCAGCGAGAGCAATGTGGACGTGTCCCGCCTGACCGTCACCTCCGTGCTCGACCCCGGCCAGCGGCTGCGGGTGGAGAAGCTGGTCGCGCACGGCTGGTCCGGCGTCCGCTCCCGGCCGGCGATGAGCGACCAGGTGGAGGCGGCGCTGGCGGCGGCCGCGCACAGCGGCTGGCAGGGGCTGCTCGACGAACAGCGCGCGTACCTGGACGACTTCTGGGCACGGGCCGACGTGGAGGTCGACGGCGACGAGGAGATCCAGCAGGCGGTCCGCTTCGCCCTCTTCCACGTCCTGCAGGCCGGCGCCCGCGCGGAGGGCCGGGCGATCCCGGCCAAGGGCCTGACCGGCTCGGGCTACGACGGTCACGCCTTCTGGGACACCGAGACCTTCGTGCTTCCCCTGCTGACCTACACCGAGCCCGGCGCCGTCGCCGAGGCGCTGCGCTGGCGGCAGACCACCCTGCCCGCGGCCCGCGAACGCGCCACCCAACTCGGCCTGCGCGGCGCCGCTTTCCCGTGGCGCACCTTCGACGGCTCGGAGGGCTCGGCATACTGGCCCGCCGGTACCGCCGCCTTCCATGTCAACGCCGACATAGCCAACGCCGTGGTGCGCTACGTGGCGGCGGCCGGCGACCGCGACTTCGAGCGCGACACCGGGGTGGAGCTGCTGGTGGAGACCGCACGGCTGTGGCGCTCGCTGGGCCATCACGACCCCCACGGCACCTTCCACATAGACGGGGTCACCGGCCCGGACGAGTACAGCGCCATTGCCGACGACAACACGTACACCAACCTGATGGCCCGGGCGAATCTGCTGGCCGCCGCCGAGGTCGTCGAGCGCCACCCCGGACAGGCCGCGCGGCTGGACGCCGACGCCGAGGAGAGCGCCGGCTGGCGGGACGCGGCACACGCCATGCACCTCCCGTACAACGCCGACCTCGGTGTGCACGAGCAGCACGCGGGCTTCACCCGCTACCAGCACTGGGACTTCGCGGCGACCGGTTCCGGCCGGTTCCCGCTGATGCTGCACTTCCCCTACTTCGACCTGTACCGCAAGCAGGTCGTCAAGCAGGCGGACCTGGTCCTCGCGATGTACACCTGCGGCAGCCACTTCGACGACGAGCACATCGCCCGCAACTTCGCCTACTACGAGCCGCTGACGGTGCGGGACTCCTCGCTCTCCGCCTGCGTCCAGGCCGTCGTCGCCGCCCAGGCCGGCCACCTCGGCCTCGCCTACGACTACACCGTCGAGGCGGCCCTGATGGACCTGGCCGACCTGGAGCAGAACACCCGCGACGGACTGCACATGGCCTCGCTGGCCGGTACCTGGACGGCGCTGGTCGCCGGCTTCGGCGGGATGCGCCGCGACGGCGACACGCTGCGCTTCGCGCCCCGGCTGCCCGAGCAGTTCAGCAGGCTGGCGTTCACGATCCAGCTCCTGGACCGCCGCCTGCATGTGGAGATCGCCCCCGACAAGGCCACGTACACCCTGCTGTCCGGTGCGCCCCTGACGATCGGTCACCACGGCGAACCCCTGGAGGTCGGCCCCGACGAGCCCGCCGTCGGCACGGTCCCCGCGACGCCCACCCGCCCGGCGCCGCAGCAGCCCCCGCACCGTGCCCCGAACGCCCGCTGAACCGCCGGCGGGCGGCCCGCGACGGCCACGGCCCTGTGTCTCAGCGGGCGAGCGGGCGTGGCGTCAGGGCGTCCTCCACCGCCTCGCCCCGGCCGTCCGGCTCGACCCGGTACAGCCGGGCGCCCGCCGCGCGGGTCACCGTCTCCACCAGTTCCCCGCCCTGGAACAGTGCCCCGACCCCGTCGTCCAGTGCCCACCCCGGGGCAAGCGCGCCGGCCGCCACGGCCGCCCGGTACGAGGGGCGGCGGCCCGGTTCGCCGTCGTAGTGCGGGCAGACCGAGCCGGGAAGCAGACCCAGGCCGTCCGGCAGGAAGGTGAGCGGGCCGAACGAGTCGGTGTGCGAGCCCTCGGCCCAGCAGTTGGCACCGGCGCTGATCCCGCACAGCAGGGTGCCGCGCTCTGCGGCCTCGGTGAGCAGCCGGTCGACACCGTGCGCGCGCCAGACGGCCGGCAGGTTCGCGGTGTTGCCGCCGCCGGCGTACACCACGTCCTGCGCGAGCAGGAACGCCCGCAGCCCTGCGTCGTCCAGCTCCCGCCGGAACAGGTGCAGTACGGACGGCTCGCACCGGCGTGGCCCGAACGCGCCGAGGAACCGCTCGACGTAGGCGGGCGCGTCGCCGCTCGCGGTGGGGACGAAGCACACCTTCGGTCCGGACGTGCGGGCGAGGCCCAGCACCCAGTCGTCCAGCAGCCCGTCGTCGTCGGTGGAGAAACCCCCGCCGAGCAGCGCGAGACGAGGTGCGGGTGCGGCGGTCACGGGCATGCCTCCCGGGCGCGGGGCGTGGAGTGAACTCGCCCCAGTGTGGCAGTGCTCAAAGGCGCAGCTGACCCCGCCACCTGGTGATCTCCTTCACCGGGTCTCCCGTGTACGACCATGGGGTTCGCGTGAACCGGTCGCCGAGCAGGCGGAGCAGCTCGCCGGCGATGTCCGGGGCACCGGCGTGACAGGCCGCGTGGGCCAGGTGGTTGAGGTCGCGCAGCTCGACCGGGGTGACCGGCACGTCCGGGCGTTCCCGGATCCAGCGCTGCCAGGTGCGGCGCACGTCGCTGACGGCTCCGTCGTGGTCCCAGTGCTGACCGAGCGCGACCGAGGAGTGGCGGCCGCGGGCGGCGTCCAGGGCGTAGCGGAACTCCTCGACGCGGGCGTACTGCACCAGCACCGGCAGCGCGCAGCCGGGCGGGGCCACTCCCGCGGCGTCGCGGGCGAAGTCGTACATCAGGCCGTGGGTGCCGTGCCAGCGGGAGGAGTAGTAGTGCAGGATCTGTAGGTGGCCCTCCATGCTGTACGGGTCGCGCCGGTGCAACTCGTCCCACCAGCGCCCGAGTTCGCGTCTGCGCAGCCCTTGCGGATACAGGCGGGCGACGGAGATCAGCGAGATCCACGGCGTCGGGTCCGCCGGGCAGGCCTCGCTGGCGCGCAGGCACGCCAGCACCGTGCCGTCGACGCGCTCCTGGTCGATGGGCACGCCACGGCCGGCCGCGATGGCCATGTCGAACGCCCGGGCGGTCTCGGTCGCGGCCCGCAGGACCAGCGCGTCGCCGCTGTACGGTTCGGCGGCCAGCCAGGACTCCAGGGCCGAACTGCCCGCGCAGGCCTGGGCGAGCAGCCGCACCCGGTGCCCCCGCAGGGGCCAGTCGGACCCGGTGGAGCGCAGCAGTTCGCGCAGCCCCTGCCAGCGGCCGATGACGATGTCGTGGCGGGCCGCGGTGAGGTCCGCGTCCCCGCCGTCGGGGTCGAAGTCGGGAGTGAAGCGGTCACGCGCCATCGGGGTCTCTTTCAGAAGTCGGTGGAGAGACCCTCGTGGCGGTGGGAGTGCGCCGCCGGCCGGCCGCCGGGCGGACGGTACGGCGCGATGGCGCGGGTCGCGTCCAGCCGGTCGGGCCGGTAGTAGTCGCTGCCCCGGTGCCGGTACCACAGCATCGGAACCAGCCCCACGGCGAGCCCGCCGACGCCGATCGCGACCGCCGCCGCGCTCAACCCGCTCAGGGACTCGACGAAGACCCAGAACATGAACAGCGAGCCCAGCAGCGGCCACACCCCACCGAGCACGAAGTGCACCGGCGAGCGCAACAGCATCCCGCGGTAGGCGACGACCGCGGCGAGTCCGGCCAGGCCGTAGTAGACGGCGATCTGCAGTCCGATCGCGGAGATGGCCTCGGAGAGGATCTCGCCCACCGAGCCCAGCGCGTTCGCGGCGACGAACATCGCCACCGCCACCGCGCCGACCACGGCGATCGCCACCCACGGTGTGTTCCAACGGCGGTGCACCCGGCCCAGCGCGGCCGGCAGCGTACGGTCCCGGCCCATCGCGAACAGCGACCGCGTCACCTGGATCAGCGTGGTCTCCAGGGTGGCGATCGTGGACAGCATCACCGCCACGACGATCAGCTTGCCGCCCCACCCCGGCCAGAGCTCGTCGCCGAGCACGGCCAGCACGTCGGCGCCGTTCTCCTCGATCTGCCCCGTGGACAGCACGACGTTCACGGCGATGGTGAGCACCAGGAACAGCAGGAAGACGATGCCCACACCGATCAGGCCCGCGAGGCCCGTGGTACGGCGGCTGTTGCGGGTCTCCTCACTGAGATTGCAGGCGACGTCCCAGCCCCAGTAGTAGAACGCGGCGACCAGCGCACCGGACGCGAAGCCCGACAGCCCGTCGAAGTGGCCGAACCCCAGCCAGGACCAGTCGAACGCGCGGGCGTTGTCCGAGTGCAGCAGCGCGAGCACCGCGAACACCGCCAGAACGACCAGCTCCACACCCGACATCAGCAGCTGTGCGCGCACGGTGAGCCGCGCGCCGCCCAGCACCACCAGCAGCATCACCAGGAACCAGCCCGCGCCGACCACCGAGGCCGTCGCCGTGTCGTCCGCCAGCTCCTCGTCGAACAGGGCCAGCGTCATCGCCCCGGCGGGCAGTGAGCCGGCCACCATGAAGATGGTCGCCGACACCACCAGCGCCCAGCCGCTGATGAACCCCAGGAACGGGTGGAGCGTGCGGCCCACCCAGGAGTAGCTGGCGCCCGCGTTCACGTCGATACGGCTGAGATAGCTGAACGCGAGCGCGATGCCCAGCATGGGGATCGCGCAGTAGAGCAGCGCCGCCGGGCCGGCCAGCCCCACCGCCCCGAACAGGACGGCCGTGGTCGCGGCCAGCGAGTACGCCGGGGCGCTGCCCGCGACCGCCATCACCACGGTGTCGAACGTACCGAGGGCGCCTGCCTGAAGCCCTCTGCCCGTGCTCTTGCTCATGCCTGCGCTGCTTTCGCCTTGCACGCCGTCGGGACGCCCCGGCGTCGTAAGTGGTGGGGGGTGAACCCGCCCCCGGCCGAAGAGGGATGGCCTCGGGTCGGGGCGGCGGAGGAGAGGAGGGTGGGCCGGTGCCGGCCGTCCCGTTGCCAGACGGTCACACCGTGTGTGCGAGTGATGATAGCCCCGCGCGTGGGCCGTGCAAGATTGACCTCCGGGGAACGGACGCGGACTGCCGCTCCGCCAACTCCGGTGCCGGTCGGGCGCCTTGCGGCCGACGAAGCGGAACGGGCGCGCCGCCGCGGGGGCCGGACCCCGGGAGGCGTGATTGGAGCGCGGCCTGCGGGAAACGCGGACAGGGACCGAAGCCAGGACCGACGAGCCGACGCGACGCGACAGGAGGCAGTCATGGGCAGCGAAGGCACGCGCCCCGGACCGATGGCGGACGACGCGAGGGCCGACGACGCCTACCAGCCCACCGGGACCAACGAGGAGCAGGAGGACGCCGCGCCCCTCGACCTGCAGGACGCGGTCGACGAGCGCACGTACGACGACCTCCTGGACGAGGGCTACTCGCCGCCGGAGAAGCCCCTGGGCGTGACCGGGCACGGCACCACGGCCGCCGAGCAGCACACCGGCGAGACGCTCGACCAGCGCCTGGCCCAGGAGCGGCCCGACGTGGGCGAGGCCGCCGGGGACGGCATCGGCGACCTGCCCGGCGGCGCGGGCGAGCCGGTCGACCCCGAGGCGGGCAGCGAGCGCGCCGGGCGCCTGGTGGCCCCGGACGAGGGGGCGCACCCGGACACGACGAAGGAGGCGGTGGCCGAGGACAAGGGGGTCGACGCGGGGGCGGCCGGCGCCGAGGAGGCCGCCGTGCACGTGGTGGACGAGGACCGGACGTGACCGCCGGGCGGGCTGTGCCGGGTCGGTCTGCCGGAGCCTGTTCGTGGCGCCCTTCGTGGCGTCCAGGGCGGCCACCTTGTAGGACTCCGCCGGCGTCCTTGGCGCGGCACACGTCAGCCCCCGCGGGACGGCCGTCCGTCAGCCGCGTGGGCGGCGCCGCGGGTCGAAACACCTAGGGCAGCAGCTTGTCGAGCGCCGCGTCGCCCTCCTGGGCCAGCTTGCGCCGTGCCCACTCCAGGTTCTTCGGTGTGAGGTCCTTGCCCGAGGCAAGCACCACGTCCTCCGGCGACACGTCCGTGCCGGTACGGGGGTGGAGGAGGGCGTCCGGGGTGACACGGTCCGCGGACTCCCGGGACGCGTCGGGCTGTGGCGTCGACATGATCTCTGCTCCTCCGGTCCGGGGCTCTGCTGCGGACCCGGTGGGGTCATCGGGTCCACTTACACCATTCAACGCCGGAGCACTCCCTGCATCCGCAAGCGTGATCACCGGGCCCCCGCCCGTGGTCGTGAGCGCCCCCGCGCGGCGGCTCCTGTGGCACCTGAACAGCGGCGGAAGTCACCGCGGCCCCGCAGCCCGGGGAGCGAGGACGAGGATCGTGACGTCGTCGTGGATGCTCCGGGTGTGCCGCAGCAGGTCCTCCCATACGCGGTCGGGGAGCCCCGGGCGGCCGTCACCGTACAGCAGCGCCAGCCGCTCGGTCAGCGGGTAGAACGTGCCGGCCGGGTCACGGGCCTCGAAGAGCCCGTCCGAGGCGAGGACGAGCCGGTCGCCCGGCTCCAGCGGGACTGTCCCCCCGCGGGGCGCGACGGTGCCGCCGAGGCCCAGCCCCAGCGGCGTGCACGCCTCGACCGCGACGTCCCTGGCCGTGCCCGAGCGCAGCAGGACCGGTGGCGGATGCCCACAGGTCAGCACCCGGACGGAGCGCGCGTCGGGGGCGAACTCCAGCAGCACGGCCGTCGCGAACAGATCGGCGTGCCGGCTCTCCGCCGCGTCCACCGTCAGCCGGCGGTCCAGCCGGCCGGCCACCGACTCCAGGTCGGGCTGGTCGAGCGCCGCCTCCCGGAAGGCACCCAGCAGTGTGGCCACCGTGCCGATGGCCGCCAGTCCGTGCCCCTGGACGTCGCCCAGCACGGCGCGCACCCCCCACGGTCCGTCCCGCACGTCGTAGAAGTCCCCGCCGACCAGCGTCCCGCGCTGCGCCGCCCGGTACAGGCCCGCGCAGCGCACCGGGCCGACCGCCTCGGGCAGCGGCGGGAGCAGGGCCCGCTGCGCGGCCTCGGCGATGGTGCGTTCCAGATCGAGCTGGGCGTCGCGATGGCTGCGCACGAAGGACACGAACACGCTCAGCAGGGCGACGAAGCCGATGGTCCACAGGTCGGTGTCGCCGGGCCGGTCCAGCTGCAGCGCCGGAATGTTCAGCAGTACGATCGCGCTGCCGCCGAGCAGCGCCGTCCCCAGGGGCCCGTACGACAGGACGGCCAGCGGAGGGATGGCGCCGAGCAGGAATCCGATGTCGAGCGGATCGTCACTGAGCGCCGTGGCCGTGGTCACGCCGATGATCAGGACGACCGGCAGCACCCGCACCCAGCGTGGCGGAGGCGCGCCCCGCAGCCAGCCCCGGCGGTCCAGGCGCCGGAGCGGTGACAGCACGTGCGCCGTATCCACACCACCACGCTGCTACGCCGGGCGGGGCGCCGCACGTCGGGTTGGCGGTGCCGGTGTCATGCCGGCGGCGCGCGAGGCGCGGACCGGACGGACGACGCAGGCGGTGTGCGGTTCGAGGGCGAGCCGGTACGTGATCAGCGGCGGGGAACAGGCCCGCGAACTCGCCCTGGACAGCGGGACGTCGACGGGTCGACGGCTGGAACTGCCGCGCTGGTCGACCTGTTTCTGGTTTGACAACGGCTGCTCCGCGCATTCGGTAGGGGAACGTAATTCCGACGGAGGGTGGAGGAAACGTGGGCATCATCGCCTGGATCCTGATCGGGCTTCTGGCCGGCGCCATCGCCAAGCTGCTGCTGCCGGGCAAGGACCCGGGCGGGATCATCATCACGATGCTGATCGGTGTCGCCGGGGGTCTGCTCGGCGGTTGGCTGGGGAAGGTCATTTTCGGCGTCGACTCGATCGACGGGTTCTTCGACCTGTCGACGTGGGTCGCCGCCATCGTCGGCTCGCTCATCCTGCTCGTGCTGTACCGAGCCGTCACCGGCGGGCGGCGCTCGCACGCGTAGGGCGGGGCCAGAGGAGCGGGCCGCGGCCCGGGAGCCCCACAGGCGGGGGCACGGAACGGACGTCCGTTCCGTGCCCCCGCTTTCGTCGTGCCGTGCGCGGCTCAGCCGGCGGTCCCGTCGAGCACGTCCTGCACCGACGCCAGGATCTCGGTGACCCGCAGCCCGAACGCCGCGTCGCACGCGTGCGGGCGGCCGGTGCGGGCGGCGGCGAGCAGCGCGTCGGCCGCCCGGGAGAAGGCGGGCAGCGCGCCTTCGGAGCTCTCCGGCAGGGACGTCACCCCGCTCGCGCCGCGCAGTTCGACGGTGGCGCCGGCCGCCGCGGGCGGAGCGGTGAGGCTGAGGGTCAGGGTGCTGGTGGCGCCGGTGGCATGGTCGAGGACGGCGTGCACGGTGTCCTGCGGACCGCGCGCCGCGGCCGCCACGCCCGTCACGTCGCCGAGGACCGGCAGCAGTACGGACAGGGCGTGCGGACCCACGTCCCACAGGGCGCCCTTCTCGCGTCGCCAAGGTGAGGCGGCGAAGGGGCTGTCGGCGCTGGTGAACACCGCGCCCAGCCACTGGGCGCGGCCGACGAACCAGCCTTCGCTCCCGGCCTGCTCGGCGATCCAGGCCCCGGGCCCGGTCTGGAAGCGGGTGGTGAAGAAGACGACCGAGGCGACGCCCGACCGGCGAGCGGCCTCGGCCACGGCCTGCCCCTCGGCGACCGTCGGAGCGAGGGGCTTGTCGAGCAGCAGATGGCACCCCGCCCGCGCGGCACGCACGGCGAGGTCGGCCTGTACCGCCGGGGGCAGCGCGACGGCCACCGCGTCCACCTCGCCGAGCAGGGCGTCCACGTCGTCGTAGGCACGCGTGCCATGACGCTCCGCCAGCTCCTTCGCGGCGGCCGGGCGGCGCCCCCACACGCCGGCGAAGTCCAGCTCCTCGTGCCCGCTCAGGACGGGGGCGTGCACCATCTGCGCCCAGGGGCCGGTGCCGAGCAGTCCGATACGCATGCGTTGCCTCTCCCACGGTCCAGGTCCTGTGAGGACCGGCACGTACGCTGCCGGCCCGGCTGAGAGTGTCACACGGACGGCGCAAGGGGGTACCTCGCGCCGACGCCGGCTCCCCGCGGACGGCCCCCGGGACCGCCACCGACGCCGCCCCACCGCGCGCCGGGACTGGTGACATTGCCGGTGCCCCCGGGCCCGGTCGCCCTCGACAGTGGCACGGCCAGTCAGTCGGCGGCGCCCCGCCGGGTGGGCCCCTGGGCAGCGCGCGGCGCTTCCCTGTGCCCCGGGCGGGCGGCTCGCCACGATCGAGAGGACGACTCGTCGTGCAGCAGCACCCGCGCACCACCCCTGTCTCCACCCCGTCGCCCACAGGCGCCGGCCGCCGTGCGCGCCGGTTCACCGGAGCCGCCGCGGCGATCGCCGCCGTCGTCGGGCTCAGCACCCTCACGGGCCCGGGCGCCCACGCGGCCGACAACCCGTACGAGCGCGGCCCGGCGCCGACCACCGCCGCCATCGAGGCGGTCCGCGGCCACTACGCCGTCTCCGACACCACCGTCTCCTCCCTCGCCGTCAGCGGCTTCGGCGGCGGCACCATCTACTACCCGACCACCACCGCGGACGGCACGTTCGGCGCGGTGGCCGTCTCACCCGGCTACACCGGCACCCAGTCCTCCATCTCCTGGCTCGGCCCCCGCCTGGCCTCCCAGGGCTTCGTGGTGTTCACCATCGACACCCTCACCACGCTGGACCAGCCGGCCTCCCGGGGCCGCCAGCTCCTCGCCGCCCTGGACTACCTCACCCAGCGCAGCTCGGTACGCACCCGCGTCGACAGCAGCCGGCTCGGCGTCATGGGGCACTCCATGGGCGGCGGCGGCAGCCTGGAGGCCGCCAAGTCACGCCCCGCCCTTCAGGCGGCGATCCCGCTGACGCCCTGGAACCTCGACAAGAGCTGGCCCGAACTCACCACACCCACACTGATCGTGGGCGCCGACGGCGACTCGATCGCCCCGGTCGCCTCCCACGCCGAGCCCTTCTACAACAGCCTGCGCGGCTCCCTGGACCGCGCCTACCTGGAACTCAACAACGCCTCCCACTTCGCGCCGAACACGTCCAACACGACGATCGCGAAGTACAGCGTGTCCTGGCTCAAGCGGTTCATCGACAACGACACCCGCTACGAGCAGTTCCTGTGCCCGCTGCCCCGGCCGAGCCTGACCGTGCAGGAGTACCGGGGCAACTGCCCGCACACCTCCTGACCCGGTCGCCGGGGAGCTGTGCCCGTGCACCGGCGGACCTCCGTCCGCCTGGGCGCGGGCACACGCCGTAGGGCCGCTCCGCCGTACGACCGGGCAGGTCACGGGCGCCCGGGGAGGCCGGACGGGCCCGGACGCCCGGCTTCCGCGCCTCGCCGCCCGCCCGTAACGTCACGGGGATGACCGGACAGACGACCGCGACGGCACCCCCGCAGCTGTACGGCCGCCGCTCCCCACTGCACACGGTGCAGGCGCTGTCGGACCGGCTCGGGACGGGCGGCGGCGTACTCGTCGTGACCGGGGAGCCCGGCCTCGGCCGCACCTCCCTGCTCCACCACGCGGCCCGCACCTTCGCCGCCGGGTCCGCCGTCCACGTCCGTACCGACCCGACCACGCCCGGGCGCCCGTACGACGACGTACGGGCCCTGCGGCGGATCGTGGGCGCCCCCGGGCAGGAGGTCACGGCGGACACGGCGGCCGGGGACCTGCTGGACGCCCTCGGCGACACAGCCGCGGGCGCCCCACTCCTCGTCTGCGTCGACGACGTGCACCTCTGGGACCCCGCCTCCCGCGCCGCGCTGGCGGGCGCGGCCCGCCGCCTGGAGACGGCGAGCCGGGTCGGGCTGCTGCTCTCCACCCGCGGTCCCCTCGACCACGACCTGGCCGCGCTGCCGGTACTGCGCCTGCACCCGCTCTCCACGGCGGACGCCGACGCGCTCCTCGACGACGTCACGGGTGGGGCGGTCCCGCCCGCGCTCCGGGCGGACCTCCTGGAGGAGGCGGCGGGCAACCCCGCTCTGCTGCTCGCCCTGCTGCGCCGCCTCTCGCCCGCCGACCTGAGCGGCGAACGGGCCCCGTCCAGGCCGCTGGCCGACGCCGCCGCGCTGACCGGCGTGGTGGGGGAGTGCCCCGGTGGGACGGCGTGGGCCGACGTGGACGACCTGCTCCTGACGGTCGCCGCCGCGTTGCGCGAACCGGACACGGCGGACGTCGACGCCGGCCTCGTGTACCGCGCCCTGAACGGCCCCCCGCCCGGCCGGCACCCGTTGCCCGAGGCCCTCGCCCTGGCCGACGGGCGGTTGCGCTTCCACTCGGGCCTGGTCGGCCGGGCCGTCCACGCCGCCGCGGCTCCCGACCGCCGCCGCGCCGCGCACCGCGCCCTCGCCCGCGTCCACGAGGCCGACGGACACCGGCTCCTCGCGCTGCTCCACCGGGCCTGGGCGGCGAACCGGCCCGCACCACTTCTCGCCGACGAACTGTCCGCCGCCGCGGCGGCAACCCCGGCCTCGCCCCGGCTGCGGGCCGTCGCCCACGTGCGTGCCGCCGAGCTGACGCCGCGGGGCACGCTCCGGGCGGACCGCCGTACGGACGCCGCCGAACAGGCGCTGCTCGCCGGGAACTCCCGGCACGCGCTCCGGCTGCTGCCCGAGCCGCCGGGCGACGCGGCACCGCCCGCCGTACGCGGGCGCGCCGAACTCGTCCGGGGGATCGCGGAGCGGTACGACGGGCCGGTCGCCGACGCCCACGCCTCCCTGCTCTCCGCCGCGCGGCTGCTGGCGGGCACCGCGCCCGAGCGGGCGGCGGCGGCCACGCTGGCCGCCGCCGACGCGGCCTGGGCCGGAGGCCGTATGGCGGAGTGTCACGAGGCTCTGGCCGAGGAGCCCACGGGCGTCGGGTGGCGCCGGCAAGGCCTGGAGTGCGACTACCGCCTCGGCATGCTCGCGGCACTCGAAGGCCGTTTCGAGGCGGCGGCACCCCGCCTGCGCCGCGTGGTCGCGTACGCGCTGAGCGGTGATCAGCCCGACGCCCTGCTGCGGTCGGTGGCCGCCGCCCTGCTGCTCGGCGACCCGGCGGCGGCCGTCCGGGCCGGCACCCGCGCCCTCGCCGCGGCCAGGAACCACGGATCCGCGGCGCTCGAACCGCGCGCCCTGGAGTACCTGGCCTACGCCGAGCTCCGCGCCGGCTGGCACGCCCAGGCCCGGACGCACGCCGAGGAAGGGCTGCGTGCCGCCGAGCGCGGCGGGCAGCGCAACACGGCTGCCCACCATCACGCCGTGCTCGCCCTCGCGGCGTCGATCGAGGGGGAGCCGGACGTCGTCGCCGGGCATGTGTCGGCCGCGCTCACGACCGCCCGCCGCCACGGTCTGGCCCAGGCGGCCACCCTCGCGCACTGGGCCGCGGCCCGGGCGGACCTGGGAGGCGGGCGCCCGCTGGACGCCGCCGACCGGCTCGGGCCGCTGGTGCTTCCCGGCCCCCGGCGTGGTCACTTCGCGGTCTGGATGCTCGCGGTGCCCTGCTACGTGGAGGCCACCGTGCTCGCCGGACGTCCGCAGCAGGCGCGGCCGGTCGTCGCGGACCTCGAAGTCTGGGCCGGACTCGGCGCCGACCCGCACGCGCCTGCCCAGCTGCTGCGCTGCCGCGCCCTGCTGGCCGGGCCGGAGGCTGCCGACGAACTGTACGTGCGCGCGCTGGACCTGCACGACCGCACGGCCGGCGACTTCGAACGCGCCAGGACCGAACTGGCGTACGGGAAATGGCTGCGCCGCCGGCGCCGGCTGCGGGAGGCGCGGGACCGGCTCGGTGCCGCGCTGGTCGGCTTCGAGCGCTGCGGCGCCGGGGTCTGGGCGCGGCAGGCGCGTGGCGAGCTGCGGGCCAACGGGACGGCGCCGAGCGGGGAGCGGCCCGGGGCGCTCGCGCGGCTGACGCCGCAGCAGTGGCGTATCGCGCGGTGCGTGGCCGACGGTGCCACGAACCGGGAGGTGGCCCGCAGCCTGTCGGTGAGCACCCGGACCATCGACTACCACCTGCGCAACGTCTACGCGGCGCTCGGCGTGCGCTCCCGGGTGGAGCTGGCCCGCATCGTCGAACAGGCCGAGAAGTCCGGTGCACGCCTCTAGGGACCGACCGGGCGGTATGTCATTCTTCGGGGCAGCACGAGTAAGCCGCCGGCCACCGCGCGGACCCTCCCCGCCGACCGGGAACCGGCGGACAGCTCTCCGGGTGCGCGCGCCGCCGGCCAACCACCCTGGGGGGAACCGCGATGCAGCAAGCCCTTCGGCCACGAACGGCGTTCCGCAGCGCACCGGGAGCCGTACCGCAGCCGCGGACGCGGCCCGGCCGGTCGCTGATCGACGCCGACGCCCTCCGTGTCCTGCACCGCGCGGCCCGGGTCCTGCTGGCCGACCTGCCCGAGCTGACCGACCGGCTCGTTGCCGTCCTGCAGGACCACGAACCCGCCTACCGGGCCGCCCTGGAGAACGACCCCGGCACGACCTGGCAGGAGGTCCAGCGGTCGCTGCGGCACAGCGTGGCCTCGCTGCTCGACCCGCGCGGCACCCGGGACGCGGCCCGCCGGTGCACCTGGCGGATCGGCGCCACGCGTGCCGAACAGGGCCTGCCGCTGGACGCGTTGCTGCACGCGTTCCGTCTCGGTGGCTCCCTGGTCTGGCAGGGCCTCGTCGAGGAGACCTCACGGACGGCGCCGGAGGACGTACGGCTCCTGGTGCACGTGGCGTCCGACATATGGAACTTCGTCGACGAGCACTGCACCCTCGTGGCCGACGCCTACCGGCAGACCGAGCGGCAGCTGACCTGGCGGCGCGAGAACCGGGTGCGGCTGCTGACCGCCGCCCTGCTCGACGGCGCCGCCCGCATCGCCGACCTGCCCGAGGCCGCCCGCGCCCTGGAACTTCCGGAGCAGGGCCGGTACGCCGTCGTCGCCGTCACCGGCGGCACGGCCGAGGGATGCGCCGACGCCCGCTCCGCGGCGGCCCCCGAGGGTGTGCGCGTGCACTGGCACACGGACGTGGAGGTGGACTACGGCATAGTCCTGCTGGCGGAGGACGACTTCCCCGGACCCCCCGAGCCCCGGCCCGGTGTCCGCATCGGCGTGGGCGGCACCGTCGAGGGCCTGGCCGCGGTGGGCGACGCCCGGCGCCAGGCCGACACCGCGCTGCGGATCTGCCCCGAGGAAGGCGGCACGGTCCGGCTGGCCGAGCACCTCCCCGCGGCCCTGGTCGTCTCCGGCCCGGAACTGGGCACCGCCCTCACCGAGCAGGTCCTCGGCCCGCTGTCCCGCCTGGAGCCGGCCGACCGCGACGTCCTGCTCGACACCCTCACCGCCTGGCTGGACTGCGACGGCTCGGCCCAGCGGGCCGGCCGCCGGCTGTACTGCCACCGCAACACCGTCCTGAACCGCATCCGCCGCTTCGAACAAATGACCGGCCGATCGCTGTCCCGCCCCCGCGACCTGGTCGAGATCAGCCTGGCGCTGACCGCCCGCCGCCTGCTGCGGCCCTGAGCCGCGCGTGCGCCCGCTGGGCAGCCGCACAACCCCCTCGGCCCACGCTTGGGACCCCGCCCCGACCACGCCCCCAGGCCTGTACCGCCCTTCACGGCACATGCTGTCGTGAGCACCCCTTCCCCCCGAAGTCCGCGCCCCCGGGCGCGGATCCGAGGAGTTGTGATGCCCGAAGCACCACCGGACGATCGCGCCGTCCTGCGCGTCGAGGAACTCGACGTGATGTACGGCCGCGCCCTGTCCGCCCTCCGCCAGGTCTCCCTGACGGTCCCGCCGCGCTCGGTCGTCGCCCTGCTGGGCGCCAACGGCGCGGGCAAGTCGACGCTGCTGCGCGCGGTGTCGGGAACCCTGCGCCTGCACCGCGGCGCGGTCACCGCCGGCCGTGTCCGCTACGGCGACACCGCGCTCGACGGCCAGGACCCGGTGGCGGCGGTACGCGCCGGCGTCGTCCAGGTCCCGGAGGGCAGGCGGGTGTTCGCCGGGCTCAGCGTCGAGGAGAACCTGCGCGCGGGCGGACTCGGGCTCGGGCGGCGCAGCCCGGCGCGGGTGCGCGAAGCCCGCGACCGCGTCTTCGCGCTCTTCCCCCGGCTCGCCGAACGCACCGGTCAGGCGGCCGGTCTGCTGTCCGGAGGGGAACAGCAGATGCTGGCCATCGGACGCGCCCTGATGGCCGCCCCGCGCCTGCTCCTGCTCGACGAGCCGTCCCTCGGCCTCGCCCCGCGCATGGTCGAGCGGATCGCCGAGGTGATCCGCGAGATCAACGCCCAGGGCACCGCCGTCCTGCTGGTCGAGCAGAACGCCGGCATGGCCCTGTCGCTCGCCGACCACGCCCACGTCCTGGAGGTCGGCGAGGTGCGCCTGTCCGGCCCCGCCGCGGAACTCGCCCGGACGGACGCCGTACGCCGCCTCTATCTCGGTGAGGCCGCCGGCGAGCAGGGGGCCGCGTGACCACCCGAACCGACCCGCCCGCCCTCGAAGTCCACGACGTCACCGTCCGCTTCGCCGGCCTCACCGCCCTCGACGGCCTCTCCCTCACCGTCGCCCCGGGCACGGTGCACGCCCTCATCGGCCCCAACGGGGCGGGCAAGTCCACCTGCTTCAACGTCCTGTCGGGCCTGTGCCGCCCCGCCACCGGCACCGTCCGGCTCGGCGGCACCGACCTCACCCGGCTCGCCCCCCACCGCATCGCCGCCCTGGGCGTCGCCCGCACCTTCCAGAACATCGTCACCACCGAGGGCACGGTCGCCGACAACCTGCTGCTCGGCCGGCACGCCCTGTCCAGGGCCGGCTTCGCCGCCAGCGCGCTGCGCCTGCCCACCGCCGTGCGCGAACAGCGCGAACACCGCGCCCGGGTCCGTGAGATCGCCGAACTGACCGGACTGGCCCGGCACTTCGACACGCCCGTCGCCGCCCTGTCGTACGGCGACCGCAAACGCGTCGAGTTCGCCCGCGCCCTGTGCCTGGAACCCCAGGTGCTGCTGCTGGACGAGCCGGTGGCCGGGATGAACGCCGCCGAACGCCTGCGCACCGCCGAGGTCGTGCGGGACGTGCGGGCCCGGCTCGGCCTGTCCGTGCTGCTCGTGGAGCACGACATGGGCCTGGTCATGCGGCTCGCCGACGAGGTCACCGTCCTCGACTTCGGCCGCCGCATCGCCCACGGCAGCCCCGAGGAGGTCCAGCGCGACCCGGAGGTGCTGCGGGCCTACCTCGGCACCGGCAACGCCGAGGAGGGCGCCGCATGACCGGGCTGCTCGACCACGTTCTCGGCGGCCTCGCCCTGGGCTCGGTCTACGCCCTGGTCGCCCTGGGCTTCGTCATCATCTTCAAGGCATCGGGCGTGCTGAACTTCGCCCACGGCTCACTGCTGCTGCTCGGCGGCTACCTCACCGCCGTACTCCACGACGACCTCGGCTTCGCCGGCGCCCTCGCGCTCGCCGTCCTCGTCACGGCGGCCGTGGCCGGAGCCGTGGACCGGCTGCTGCTCCAGCGCATCGGCCAGGACCAGCGGGCCGCCCACGTGGCGACCATCGCGACCATCGGCGTCGACATCGTCCTGCTCACCGACCTGGCCCGGCGCATCGGCGGCGACCTGCTCACCCTCGGCGACCCCTGGGGCGACTCGGTGCGCGCGTTCGGGCCGGTGACCGTCGCCGGCAGCCGGCTCGCCGCGATCGCCGTGTCCGCGGTCGTCATCGGCGCGGTCTTCGCGCTGTTCCGGTACACCTCCTGGGGACTGTCGCTGCGTGCGGCGGCCGAGGACGTGGAGGCCGCCTCGCTCATGGGCGTACGGCTCACCCGGGTCCGCATGATCGCCTGGTGCCTGGCGGGCGGACTGGCCGCGCTGGCGGCGCTGTTCCTCGCCGCGTTCCCGGCCCCCGGACTGGAGCGCACCACCGGGCAGATCGCCCTGAAGGCGTTCCCTGCCGCGGTCCTCGGCGGCATGGCCTCACCGGCGGGCGCCCTGGCCGGCAGCCTGCTCATCGGCCTGACCGAGGCGCTCGTCGCGGGATACCAGTCCGATCTGCACGTCCTGGGCGAGGGCTTCGCGGATGTCGCCCCGTACGCCGTGATGGTCCTGGTGCTGCTGGTGCGTCCCACGGGTCTGTTCGGCGCGAAGGGAGCGGTCCGTGTCTGACCTCCTGAAGTGGGGCAGGCTCGCGCTGCCCGTCGTCGTCCTGTGCGCGCTGCCCTTCTACCTGGACGCGTTCTGGCTGCGCATCGGCCTGTTCGCGATGGCCGCGGCGATCGGCGCCGTCGGCCTGAACCTGCTGGCCGGCACGGCCGGCCAGCTCTCCCTCGGGCACGCCTTCTTCCTCGCCGTCGGCGCCTACGGCTACGCCTGGCTCGCGGGCGACCCCGGCCCCGGCCTGCCCCCGGCCCTCGCCCTGGTGCTCGCCGTGCTGCTGGCGGGCGTCGCGGGCGGGCTCTTCAGCCCCGTCGCCGGCCGGGTGCGGGGCATCTACCTCGGCGTCGCGACCCTCGCGCTCGTCTTCCTCGGCCACCACGTCCTGCTCACCGCGGACTCCGTCACCGGCGGCTTCAACGGCCGCTCCGTGACGCCGCTGAGCCTCGGCGGGTTCACCTTCGCCGACGGCGACCCCGAAGTCGTCCTGATGGGCGTGCCGTTCGGCGCCGAGGAACGCCTGTGGTACCTCGGCCTCGCGCTCTTCGCCCTGACCTGGTTCACCGCCCGCGGCATCCTGCGGGGGCGTCCGGGGCGCGCGCTGGTGGCCCTGCGCGACAGCGAGACCGCGGCCGCGGTGATGGGCGTGAACGTGGCCCGCCACCGCTCGGCGGCGTTCGTCGTCTCCTCGATGTACGCGGGCCTCGCCGGGGCCCTGCTCGCCCTCGGCTTCCGCCGTATCGTGCCCGACTACTTCGGGCTCGCCCTCTCGGTCGACTACCTCGCCATGATCGTCATCGGCGGCCTCGGCTCGGTCGCCGGCGCGACCGCCGGAGCCGTCTTCGTCACCGCCCTGCCGCTGCTGATGACCCGTTACGCCGACCATCTCCCGCTGGTCGCCGCACCCGGGTCCGCCGAGGGCGCGGTCGGCCCGACCGAGGCCGCCCGCTACCTCTACGGCGCGGCCATCGTCCTGATCCTGCTGTACGCCCCCGACGGCCTGCGCGGCCTGGCCGCCCGCCTCCGCGTCCGCCTGCGCCGCCGGCCGGTCCTCGCCCCACCCGCAACCGCCGTACGAGCCAAGGAGCACACCCCGTGAACGTCACCCACCCCACCAGGATCCTCCTCGCCTCGGCCCTGTCGGCGCTGCTGCTCGCCACGGGGTGCAGTTCCAAGGCGGACGGCAAGAGCACCGAGGACGGCGCCGACGGCGTCAAGTCCGGGCCGGGAGTCACCGACAAGACCGTCAGACTGGGCGCGCTGACCGACCTGACCGGCCCCTACGCCACCCTCGGCAAGAGCATCGTGCAGGCGCAGCAGATGTGGGCCGACGAGACCAACGCGGACGGCGGGATCTGCGGCCGGAAGGTCGAGATCGTCGTCGAGGACCACGGGTACGACGTGCAGAAGGCGGTCACCGCCTACGCCGACATCTCCGCGGACGTCGTGGCGCTGCCCCAGGTCATCGGGTCCCCGGTGGTCGCCGCCCTGATCGACGACATCGAGCGGGACAGCATGCTGACCTTCCCGCAGGCCTGGGCGGCCTCCCTGCTCGGAAAGGACTCCGTCCAGGTGCTCGGCACCACGTACGACGTCGACATGATCGCCGCCGTCGACTTCCTGGCCCGCACCAAGGGGCTGAAGAAGGGCGACAAAATCGGACACGTGTACTTCGAGGGCGACTACGGCGCCAACGCGCTGGAAGGGTCCACCTGGGCGGCCGAACGCGCCGGGATGACGGTGACCGGCCAGAAGATCAAGGCGACGGACACCGATCTCACGGCGCAGGTCTCGGCGCTGCGCGCGGCCGGGGTGAAGGCCGTCCTGGTCAGCGCCGGGCCCGCGCAGACCGCGTCGCTCGCCGGCGTGGCCGCGGCCCGGGGCCTGCGGGTGCCGATCGTCAGCAGCGCGCCGGGCTTCGCGCCCCAGCTGATGAAGACCCCCGCGGCGAAGGCCCTCGAGGCCATGCTGCACGTGGTGAGCGCCGCCCCGGCCGTCAGTTCCGACCTCCCCGGCGTCAAGGGCATGGTCGCCGCGTACCAGAAGAAGTACCCCGGCGCCCTGGTCGACTCCGGTGTCCTGTCCGGCTACAACGCCGCCCAGCTCATGGGCGCCGACCTGAAGAAGGCCTGCGCGGCCGGCAGCCTCGCCCGCGAGGACGTGGTCAAGGCACACCGCTCCCAGAAGAACGCCGACACCGGCCTCGGCACCCCCCAGGACTTCTCCGACGTCAACAGCCCCGCCAGCCTCGCCACATACGTCCTGCGCCCCGACTCCAAGGCACTGGGCGGCCTGGTGATCGCCGAGGACGCCCACGAGGCACCGGGAGCGGAGGAGTACGTGGCGTCCCTGGGCGGCTGATCCCCTGCCACCGGCCGCCCTGGGCGTGGTCGAGGGGCCGCGCCTGGGCCGACCGGTGGCCGCGGGTTCGGCGGCGGGGGCCCGGCGCCGGTGGCCGTGGGTTCGGCGGCGGGGGTCTGGCGCCGGTGCCGGTGCCGGTGGGTGCGGGGGCGGGTGCGGACGCGGTCACCGTACCCGGGGCCCGCGGGGTCGGCGGTCGCGCCGGGTGCGGCGCGACCGCGGGCCTCGGCCCGGCCGGCGGGGGACCTGACCGGCGTGGCCGGAAGCCGAGTCCCCCGCTGTCCGCCGCCCCGGACTTCCCGATCAGCGCACGCGAGCCGCGTCCGCGCGACGCACTCGGCACCACCTTCCGGGCGCCGGAAGCCACCGGGGCGGCGTCTTCCGCGCCCGGCGAACGAGGCACCGCCCACCCCCCGTCGCCCGTTTCGCCGCAACACGCTGCGCGCGTCCGCAGCGCGTGCGCACGGCCCGGACGCCCGCCGGGTCTCCCGTGCCGCCCCGTTCCGGTTGCCGTCCCGCCGTGATCCGCCGCGGTCCACCTCCGCCCCGGACCTCGTCCTCGTCTCCGGGACCGGCCGAGCAGGACGCCGCCCGGACCGGCGGGGCGCGCCCGGTTCCGGATTCTGCCTCCGGACGGCGTTCTGTTTCGTACTTGGGCTGGCACGGGCCGTGACCGCCTCCCTAGGATGTACTCCCTGTCATGACAGCCGAGTTGGCGCTCGGCGCGAGAGCAGGGGGCTCGATGCACACCGACAAGCCGCTGTCCAAGGAGATCGACGCCGGCGTCCCGACGGCCGCGCGGATGTACGACTACTACCTCGGCGGGAAGGACAACTACGCCGCGGACCGCGCTGCCTGCGAGGAACTCGACAAGGTCGTCCCCAGCACCCGCCGGCTCGCCGTCAACAACCGCCGTTTCATGCAGCGCGTGGTCCGTACGCTCGCCGCCGAGCACGGCATCCGCCAGTTCCTGGACCACGGCTCAGGCCTGCCCACCCAGGACAACGTCCACCAGGTGGCCCAGCAGTACGACCCCACCGCACATGTCGTCTACGTCGACAACGATCCGATGGTGCTGGTGCACGGCCGTGCGCTGCTGGAGCAGGACGAGCGCACCTGCGTGATCCACGCCGACATGCGGGACACGGACGCGATCTTCTCCCACCCCGACACCCAGCGCCTGATCGACTTCTCCGAGCCGGTCTGCGTGCTGTTCAACTCGGTCTTCCACTGCATCCCGGACAGCGACACCGACGGCCCGCAGGCCGTCGTCCAGCGCGTGTCCGAACGGCTGGCCCCCGGCAGCTTCCTGCTGATGTGCCAACTGGTCAGCGAGGACGCCGAGGTCCGCGAGTTCGTCACCAACTTCATGAACGAGGTCACCCAGGGGCACTGGGGCAGGGTCCGTCAGGAGAAGGACGTCGCCGCGCTCTTCGACGGCCTGGAGATCCTCGAGCCGGGCCTCGTGGAGGTGTCGACCTGGCGCCCGGACTCCGAGGTGGCGCCCCGCCAGCTCACCCACGAGTGGATCGAGTTCGGCGGCGTCGCCCGCATCCCGGCCCCCTAGGACCGGCCGTCAGTCCTTCGCGTAGCGCTGCTCCACCGTCTCCTGGAGCAGCGCGAGCGACGCGCGCGGCGTCAGCGCCTCGTCGGCCAGCCGGTCCAGGGCGACGCGGTACTCCTCCGTCTCGTCCCGGTCCTCCAGGAAGTTCGCGCTCCTGATGTGCTCCAGGTAGACGACGTCCGGCAGGTCGAGGCCGTCGAAGCGGAGATAGGTGATCGGGATCGACGGTGCCGACGCGTTGGTCACGTCCAGGGGCACGACCTGCACGGTCACATGGGGCTGCTGGGCCATCTCGGTCAGGTGTGCGAGCTGGTCGCGCATCACGGCCCGGCTGCCCAGTACGCGCAGCAGCACGGACTCGTCGATGATCGCCCACAGCTGGGGCGCGTCCGGCCGCGTCAGCAACTCGGCGCGCCGGGAACGCAGTTCGACCCGCCGCCGTACCTCGTGCGGCGGCGCGACCGGCAGCCCACGCTCCACCACGGCCCGGGTGTAGTCCGGCGTCTGGAGCAGCCCCGGCACGTACTGGATCTCGAACGTACGGATCGAGGCGGCCGCTTCCTGCAGGCCCACCAGCCGGTCGAACCACTCGGGCATCAGCCGCTTGTCGTACCGCTGCCACCAGCCTGGTTCCCCGGCCCGCCGGAGCAACTGGAGCAGCATCGACGCGTCGTACTCCTCCACCTCGTAAAGCTTCAGCAGCGCCAGGACATCGGCCTCGGTCGGAGGCCTGCGGCCCTTGCCGGACTCGATGCGCGACAGCTTCGCCGGGCTGAATCCCAGGGCGCGCGCCGCCTGGTCCTGGGCGAGTCCGGCGTCCTCGCGGAAGCCCGCCAACTGCACGCCGACCAGCATCTTCAACAGAGTCGGAGCGGGCTCCGCACGGTCGAGATAGGGTCGGAGACGAGAGATGCGCTGCGACTCGGCGGACATCGTTGCTCCCTGCGGACCGGCAGAAGTACCCCTCACGCTACCGCACTTCACCGATCCGCAGCAGGCGGAGTCCTCACACCAGGTGGTCGAACTCACCCTCCTTGGCGCCGGCCAGGAACGCCGCCAGTTCGGCCGCCGTGTACACGAGCGCGGGCCCGTCGGGGTCACGGGAGTTGCGCAGTGCGACGCCGCCATCCACCAGCGCGGCCACCTCCACGCAGTTGCCCTCGGCGTTGCTGTGCCGGCTCTTGGTCCAGCGGGCGTCCAGCTTGCTCGCCCGCACTCCGTTCGGCATCACCGACATCACGACCTCCCTCGGTTCACGGTGCTGAGTCCCTACCCGATTCTCGCGCAATTTCTCGTGCAATTGCACGCGGGCGCTGACAGCGTGGATAATAGCCGTGGCGTCAACCCGGCGGCACGCGCCGGATCATGACGTCGCCTCAGAGGAAAGAGCAGGTCGCAAGGCCTGTCTCCCGTCCGACATGACCGCTGCGGAAAGGCCCCACGCCATGCGCACCGCTTCGACGGGACAGCACAGCCACGAGCGCACCGACCGCGACCCGCGGCCGAGCGGCGGAGCGACGCCGCTCCGGGCGCTGGGCGAGGTGCCCTGGCGGGACATCCGCGACTCCACCGGATCCGCGGCCGCGATCCCCCTGCTGCTCAACACCGTCGCCTGGGGCGGCCCCGACGCCGCGGGCCGTGCGCTCGACGAACTGCGCGACCGCATCTGCCAGTACGGCTTCGTGGTGGAGCAGGCCACGGCCGCGACCGTGCCGTTCCTGTGGGAGCTCGCCCAACTGCCCGAGGTGACCTGCCGGCCCCGGATCATCCAGCTGCTCAAGAACATCGCCGACGCCCGGCAGTGGGAGCACACCGCGACGGCCTATCCGAAGCTGCTCAACCACCGCGAGAACCACGTGGTGTGGGAGCGCGCCGCCCGCCGTGCCGTCCACGCGCGGCGCGATGTCCTCGGGCGGCTGATGGCGGAGGAGGACGCCGAGGTCGTCGGCGCCTGCGCCGAACTGGCGCGTTCCCTCGGCGAGTAGCGACCGGGCGAGGTCCCATGCTCCCCGCGTGCGCGCGGGGGGTGAGCGCTTTCACCCACCGCACCGACCGGCCGGCTGTCAGGACGCCGCACGAGGCGCCCGCGGTGCGGCCGGGCGGCCTGAGAGATGAACGGCGAGGGGGCGAGGCTGTCCCGGTAGGCAACGGTATTGCGTCAAATGGGTGTCCAGGGCCAGGAGAGGTGAATGGTCCGCCCCTGTCCGGGCATACGGTGCGCAAAAGTCGAGAGAGGGGCGCCCCGTGCTTGTTCCGGACCCGAAGGCCGTCAGGAAGTTGCTGACCAGGTACGCATCGCTGCGCATCGCCCAGGCGGAGAGCGAGACGTCGACGACCGCACGGGAGTTGGAGGACGTCAGCTACACGCTGTGCGTGATGATGGGCACGACCAGCATCCATGACGCGATCGCCAAGGCGGACGCCCTGCTCACGAGCGGGCGCCCCACCGGCCCGGACGGGGAGAGCGGACTGTCGCTGGCCGTCTGACCCGCAGGCGGTCCAGCGCTGTCACAGCACTGTCCTGGTGGTGCCGTTGACCCGCCGCTGCTCTTCGGCGGCGGGTCTCGCCAGCCACTCGGCGATGGTCCGGGCGATCGGCTGGCCCGTGTCGGCCTCGATGAACCCGAACTGCCCGGACTGGTTGCACTCCAGGAACCACCACGTCCCGTCCGCGTCCTCCACGAAGTCGAAGGCTCCGTAGGCCAGTTCGGCGTCGCGCAGATACGCCCGCACGCCCTCGGCGACCCGCGGCGGCACCTCCACGCAACTCCACGGCGTTTGGTCCGTGGCGAAGCGGACGTCCACCTCGGACGGGTCGGCGTCGGGCGCGGTGGGTCTGCGGGCGGCGTGCAGCCGCTCGCCGACCACGGTGAGCCGGACGTCGGCCCGCTTGGCGATGCGCCGCTGCAGGAGGGTGGGTCCGAAGGCGACCGCGGCGAAGTCGGCGTCGGGGGCCACCCGGCTGGTCGGCACGGCTCTCGGCGGCTCCTGCGGATGCGCGCCCGAGACGGGTTTGACGACCAGGTCGGGGAAGCGATTCGCGAAGTCCCTGGCGGCCTGCGGGAACGTGGTGATGAGCGTCGCCGGCACCGGGAGCCCGCAGCGCTGGGCGAGGCGCAGCTGCCACGGCTTGTGCCGTGCCCGGCGGGCCGGGTCCGGGTGGTTCATCCAGCGCGTGCCCGAGCTGCGCAGCATGCCGTAGAGCGCCTGCGAGGACTCCTCCGTCAGCCATGCGGACGGCTCGGCGACCCGGGTTCCCGCGGCCCCCGGCCGGCGTACCCACACGGACCGCAGGCCGTCCATGCTCACCAGCCGGCCCGCGGACCACAGGTGTCCGCGGAACGACCCGTGCGCATACTCGCCCGACAGGGCGGCACCGCCGATCAGATCGGCGGGATCGAGGCGGACCACCGGCACCCCGGACGCGTTCAGGTGGACCACCACCATGTCCGCGGTGACGTCCTCGTCATTGGTCAGGATCAGTACGGTCATCGTCGACGGCCCGGGGTCAGTCGTCGAAGTGCGTCTTCGAGCCGGCGGTCGAGGTCGTCGTCCCCAGCTCTCTGAGCAGCGCGAGGTCCGTGGCGGCGATCCGCCCGTCGAACAGTACGTTCAACTGCAGGCCGGAGTCGTACGCGTACGGCGTGGCGACGTCCAACTCCGCCGCCGGGCGTGCGTAGTTGAGCGCGAACGGTTGCATCGTCTCTCCCTCTCGGTGCTGCCCCGGTCAGGCCGTCGGCCTGGTGCGTGTGGTGGCGTCTTCCGCTCGATGTCCGGGGCTTCCATGGACTTATACGAATCGAACGGGTGGTTGGTTTCCTTACGCTCCGTGATCGCGGGCGAGTTGGTGGCTCTGAACCTGAGACGGCCGACGGAGTCGGTCGGTTGACTGGTCGTGGGGTCGGGAGCCGCGCACACGTTGCGGCGGTGGGGCGCGTCGGGGCGGTCGCGGGGCGCGTGCCTCGGCCGGCGTCCGGGAGGCGGCGGTGCGGAGTGCGGTGATCCGTCCGGATACGTCAGACGTGTTCGCCGGGCCGGACGGCCTCGGCGGAGGTGCGGTGTGCCCGTGCTGCCGGGGACGTGCGCAGGGTGCGCAGAGCGAGCAGGAGTACGCCGATGTCGTCCAGGTACACCGGATCGGGCAGCAGATCGGCCGGGAGTACGAAGTACGCGACGGCGCCCCAGAACACCCAGCGTGGCCCCGTCGGCAGCCCGGCCCGCCGCAGTCCGCGCCGGGCCCGTACCAGCCGTACCAGCAGCCCCACGGCCGTGGCGAGCAGAAGCGCCGCGACCACGGCGACGACGGCGAGCACTGCTGTCGTGGAATCCACGGGCCCTCCTAGGTCCGGTGCACCGCTACGCGCGTGCCTCTTCTTGGATTCCCTGATACGGCTGCTGTATTGCCTCCGTTGCGGCGTTTGTGCCACTCGGCACACCCCGGCCCGCCACGGCTGTGGCTGGGCTGGCGTCCGTGAACGCGGGGAACGAGGTGTCCGCGGCAGGCCCGTGTCCCGCTGCTCACGCACCTGGGCCGACGGCGTTGTCCGCCGTACCACCCGGGCGGTGCCCCTCCTGTGCCCCGCCCGCCGGGCGCCGGGCCTTCCCGCCGCCCTTGAAGCGCTCCAGGGTGCGGGTCAGCTGCTGGAGCGGGGACGTGGCGGGCGCATCCTGCCGCGGGTCGGGGACGGCCGGCTCGGGCTGCGCGGCGGCCGACTCCCGGTAGACGGCGAGGGCCTCGTGGGCGCGCTCGGCGGCCTCCCGGTACAGGTCCCGGGACCTGGTCATCGCCTCCAGCGCCTCGGCGTACATCTTCACCAGCGCCCGCTCGCGCGCCAGCTCCTCCTCCAGGGTCAGCAGGTGCCAGTCCTGGCGCAGCGCGGTCAGCACCTCCTCGGCCCCCTCCGGCAGCGGGCGCGGCAAGGCGGCGAAGCGGGTCACGGCGGCGAGCAGCTCGGCCGGCTGCGAGCCGTCGAGGAAGACACTCCGTACGGCGTAGTCGTCACCGTCGTACCCCTCGGGCGCCGGGGCGCCGGGCAGCACCACGGCACCGCCGCGCGGCACCTGCACCCCGAACTCCCGCAGCGCCCAGTTCACGGACCGCAGCTGCTGCGGCGCGGCGCGGTGCTCCACGACGCGGTGCCGCAGCCCGGGCGGCAGCAACCGCGCAAACGGCAGGCGGCCGCGCGCGTCGGGGGTCATCGCCTCGTGGACGACGACGTGGACGGCCCAGCCTGCGCGCGCGGCACCCCTCAGGACGCGCCGCAGCTCCTTGTCGTCCGGCGGGAGCGGGTTGATGCCCAAGAACCGCAGCCCGGCGCCGGTCTCCGCGTCGTGGTCCCAGGCCGTGCCGGTGCCGGCACCGTCCGGCCAGAACATCGTCACCGGCGACGGCCACCGCGGATCCCACGGGGCCTCGGCCTCCGCGGCCAGCATCCACGCGAGTCCCTCCGCCGCCTCGTGCGCCAGCGACAGCCTGGCCCGGACGGTCACCGCGTCGCCGGTCTCCCAGCGCGCCTCGAAGACCCGCTCCGGCGCGTCCTCGGTCCCGGGCAGCTCCCTCCAGTCGCGGATCACCCCGCTCTCCTTGAGCTGCTGCGCATGCCGCCGGAGCACGTCCTCCGCGGCGGATCCGGCATGGCGGCCACGAGCCAGCCACACCGTGGGGGGAGTCAGGGGGCGGACGGAGGTGGAGGTCGGCATGAGTCCATCTGTCAATGGGGGCGGGGTGCGACTGCCAGTATGTCGCCGCGGCCGGTCCCGGTCACCCCGGGGGTCACCCGGCGTGGCGGCGGTCCACCTGCGGTCATGTGCAAGGTCGGCGATGGTGGGCAGGAGGACATCGGCCGGCCGCACGGCTGCGGACCCGAGAAGGAGTGACCCCCTGTGAACGTGGACCTCGGCGGGCGGACCGCGCTGGTGACAGGCTCCTCCCAGGGCATCGGAGCGGCGATCGCGGCGGGCCTTGCCCGCGCGGGCGCCCGCGTCGGCGTCAACGGCCGTGACGCCGAACGCCTCGGAAGGAGCGTCGGGAAACTGCGGGCGGAGGTGCCGGAGGGGGATTTCGTCCCCGTCGCCGCCGATCTGGGCGACGAGCAGGACGCCGCCCGTGCCGTGGACGCCCTGCCCGACGTCGACATCCTGGTCAACAACCTCGGCATCTTCGGACCCACCCCCGCCCTGGAGATCACCGACGACGAATGGCGCCGCTACTTCGACGTCAACGTCCTCTCCGCGGTCCGGCTGATCCGTTCCTATCTGCCCCGGATGACCGGCCGGGGGTGGGGCCGGGTGCTGAACATCGCGAGCGACTCCGCCGTCGTCATCCCGGCCGAGATGATCCATTACGGCATGTCGAAGACCGCGCTGCTCGCGGTGAGCCGCGGCTTCGCGAAGGAGGCGGCGGGCAGCGGCGTCACGGTGAACTCCGTCATCGCCGGCCCCACCCACACCGAGGGTGTCGAGGACTTCGTCCGCCGGCTCGTCGACCGGGATCTGCCCTGGGACGAGGCCCAGCGTGCCTTCATGCGGGACCACCGCCCGCAGTCACTGCTCCAGCGCCTGATCGAGCCCGAGGAGATCGCGAACCTCGTCGTCTACCTCAGCTCACCCCTGGCGTCCGCGACCACGGGCGCGGCGGTGCGGGTCGACGGCGGCTACGTGGACTCGATCCTGCCCTAGGGGCCCCGAGGAGGCTCTTGCGGCTCACCATCCCGTCACCAGCAGGTGGTTGACGAGCAGCGCGACCGCGGCCTGGGCCGCCAGCCAGCCGCGGGGGCGGGGCAGGAAGGCACCGGCGGCCAGGAGCCACACGGCGAACGGCAGCCAGATCCGCTCCGTCTCGGCCTTGCTCATCCCGGACAGATCGGCGGCGAGGACGGCGACGAGCGCGGCGAGGAGGAGCACGGCCAGACGTGACTCCGGGCGGCCCAGCAGGCCCGGACCTTCGTGTCGGCCCACCGGCTTCCCGGCCTCGTGGCCGCCCCCCGGATCCCCGTCCCCGCGCGGCCGAAGGAGGGCCCCGCCCGCGCGCACCAGCCCCGCCACCGTCGCCAGACCGACCACCAGCACGGTGCACGCCGGATTCGCCCACACCCAGTACCAGTACGGCCGGACACCCCCGGCGCCCTGGTTGTAACGCTCCACCAGCAGGTGGTACGCCTCCCAGTAGTCGAACCCGGCGAGGGTGAAGGCCAGCGGCACCACGATCACCCCGGCCGTCAACGGCAACCACACCGTCCGCCGGTTCCGCCCGAGGACCAGCACCGCCAGCCCGATCACGCCGACGAGCGTCAGCCCGTACGACAGGTAGCAGGTCAGCCCGAAGAGCAGTCCCGCCCCGAAGGCGGCCATGCGCGGCCGCCGTCCCGTCACCGCCAGCGCGAACAGCGCGACGGCCCACGCGGCGACCGCCGCGAAGTACCCGTCGGCCGACGTCCCCATCCACACCGCACCCGGCGCAAGCACCAGGAACGGCGCCGCCCGCCGCGCGAGCCCCTCCGCGGCCAGCGCCCGGACCGTGACCAGCACGGCCACCACCGCGGTGGCCCCCACGGTGATGCACCAGACGCCCGCCCAGGCACCGCCGCCCAGCCCGATCCGGTCGAGCAGCACGAAGGTGAGGGTGGCCGCCGGCGGATGACCGGCGACGTGTGCGGGCCAGTGGTCGGGGCCCTGGATCACGATGTACTCGGTGAAGTGCCGCAGCGTCGCCGGAATGTCCTGGAAGCGGTCGATGACCTGGAGGTACTCGTAGCGCGTCGTCAGCCGTTCGGCCACGCCCCGGTGCCAGCCGTCGACCAGGGCCAGCGACCATGTCCACGCCATCGTGGCGGCGCAGGCCACGGCGAGCAGCGCGCGCCACGGCAGCCGGGCTGCCAGCCCGGGCCCGTACACCACCACCGCGACGGCCACCACCACGGCGGCCGGGGTGCCGGGCCCGAGGTGCGGTCCCCAGGAGGCGAGCAGCGGGGGCCAGTTGACGAACAGCGTGCCGTCGGTGTCCTCGATGTGGCGGCCGACCAGCACCGCCGCCACGAAGAGCAGCACGGCGGCCAGGGCGGCGGCCAGGTCACGGAGATGAGAGGAGCGCATCACACGCAGGACGCTAGGCCGCCGACGGCCGCGTGAGGGCGTCCGGCGCCCCGACGTCAGCGTTTTGTCATGGGTCGCGCGGCGCCTTCCCCGCCGTTCCAGGCCTACCGTCAGGACATGCGCGACCAACGGCTTCCCTCCTCGCCCGGCTTCTGGCGCAGCCCCCTGCGCGGCCCCCGGTTCACCGCCGTGCTGGGGATCGTCCTGCTCGTGGGCATCACGGTGCTCTTCGTGACCGGACTGCTGTCGTACGCGGCCTACAACCCGAACCTGTCGCCGGTGAACGACATGACTCCCGGCAAGGGGATCCTCGGCTTCTACCTGTTCTCCTGGCCGACGAGCCCGTACTGGCTGTACCGCCTCAGCCAGGGCGTCCACGTCACCCTCGGGATCACACTCATCCCCGTCCTGCTGGCCAAGCTGTGGTCGGTGGTGCCCCGGCTGTTCACGCTGCCGCCGGCCCGCTCGCTGGCGCACGCGCTGGAGCGGATCTCGCTGCTCCTGCTGGTCGGGGGCGCCCTCTTCCAGTTCACGACGGGGGTGCTCAACGTCCAGCTGGACTACCTCTTCCCCGGCTCCTTCTACACGCTGCACTTCTACGGCGCCTGGGTGTTCTTCGCCGCGTTCGCCGCGCACGCCGCCCTGAAGCTGCCGATCGCCCTGCGTAATCTGCGCCGGCTCCGCCCGGAGCGGGACGGGAGACCGGAGGAGAACGACCTTCTCTCGCCGCGGCCCGCCGAGCCCACCGTGTCACGGCGGGGCGCGTTCGGGCTGGTCGGCGGCGCCTCGCTGCTGCTGTTCGTCACCTCCGCGGGCCGCAGCTTCGACGGCCCGCTGCGCCAGACCGCCCTCCTCGTGCCGCGCGGGGGACCGGAGCCGGGCAGCGGCCCCGGCGGCTTCCAGATCAACAAGACGGCGGCGTACGCCGGGATCGACGACCGGGAGACCGCGGGCGACACCTGGCGGCTGGTCGTCACGGGTCCGGCGGGCGCCGTCCTGCTCGGCCGGGAGGAGCTGCTGCGGCTGCCGCTGCACAGCGCCGCCCTGCCGATCGCGTGCGTGGAGGGCTGGTCGACCTCCGACCAGTGGTGGCGCGGCGTACGGCTGCGGGACCTCGCCGCCCTCGCCGGGTACGACGAGCCGGCCGACGTCCTGGTGGAGTCCCTGCAACGGCGCGGCGCCTTCCGCCGGGCCGCGCTGCGCGCCAACCAGGTGGCCGACCCGCGCTCCCTGCTTGCCCTGGACGTCAACGGCGAGCCGCTGACCCTCGACCACGGCTACCCCGCCCGGATCATCGTGCCCGCCGCGCCGGGCGTGCTGAACACCAAATGGGTGGCCCGGATGACCTTCGGAGACCTCTGATGCCCCCCACGCTGCCCCGGCCGCGCCTCGCCGTCGGGAGCCCGTTCCAGATCCTGCTGCTCGCCTGCTCGTTCGCGCTCGCCGGGTACGCGGGCGTACGGCTGCTCGCGGGCGACTGGTTCGGGGTCGTGCTCTGGTTCGTGGGCGCGGCCCTGCTGCACGACCTGGTGCTGCTGCCGCTGTACTCGGCGGCCGACCGGGCCCTCACGGGCACGCTGGGCGCCGCACGGCGACGGGAGTGGGTGCCGTACGTCCGGGTCCCGGCCGTTCTGTCCGGCCTGTTGCTGCTCGTGTGGTTCCCGCTGATCAGCGGGAGCGTCGACGAGCGCTACCGGCTGGTCACCGGGCTCTCGGCGGACGGATTCCTCGGCCGCTGGCTGCTGATCACCGCCGTGCTGTTCGGCGGCTCGGCACTGCTGCTGGCACTGCGGGTGCGCAGGGCGACGAAGCGGCGGCCGCCCACCGACCACTGACCGTCCACGGCGAGGCCCAGCACGCGCGCGAGCCGCAGCAGGGCCGGGGTGCCGAGGCGGGCCCACGGAAACGGGGCGCCCGTCGCGCCCTGCCCGTCGGTCACACGGACCTGTACGCGTTCGTCGATGTCCACGGTGACCGTCTCGGCGAGCACCAGACCGCCGGGCGCGAGCAGCCGGGCCAGCCGGCCGAGCAACGCGTGCGGGTCGCCGCCGATGCCGATGTTGCCGTCCATCAGCAGGGCGGTGCCCCACCGGCGCTCGCCGGGCAGCGACTGGAAGACCGACCGGTGCAGGGCCTGGCCGCCGAGGCGCGCGGTGCGCGCGACGGCGGCCTCGCTGACATCGACACCCAGCGCCCGCCGGCCCCGGGCGGCGAGTTCGGCGACCAGCCGGCCGGGGCCGCAGCCGACGTCGAGCACGGCGCCCTCGCAGCGGTCCAGCACGGTGAGGTCGGCCTCGTCCGGACGGGCGCACCACCGCTCCACGTCCAGCGGGAGCAGCCGGCCGTCGCTGCGGCGCAGGAACAGCGGGCCGCGGCCGGTGCGCAGGGCGCGCGCATAGGGGTCGTCGGCGGTCCAGGGAAGCAGCCGCCCGGTCCGCGTCGCCTCGTAGGGGGCGCTCATCGGCCGGTGGCCGCCCGCAGCCGGGCCACTTCGGCGGCGAACCGGCCGCGCGGCGCCAGCTCCGCCACCGCCGCCACGTCGGCGGCCGTGTCGACGTCCCGCAGCCGGGGCAGCTCCCGCACCCGCAGCCCGGCGGAGGTCAGCCGGTCGTGCTGAACGGCTCCGGTCACGGGCGTCGACATGGGGACGCCGCGCAGCAGTTCCGGCGCGGGCTCGGCGAGCCCCAGCGCCCAGAAGCCGCCGTCCTCGGCCGGGCCGAAGTACGCGTCACACCGGGCGAAGTCCACGGTCAGCAGCTCCGGCGTCACCTGCGGTGTGTCCATCCCGATCAGCAGCGCCGGCCCGGCACATCCGGCGAAGGCCGCCGCCAGCCGCTCGTCCAGCCCGCCGGCGCACTGCGGTACGACGTCGAAGCCCGGCGGCAGCCAGGGCCCCGGACGTCCGTCCAGCACCAGGACCCGGCGGCGGGCCGGAGTCGCGGCCACCGCGTGCAGCGTGTCCACCAGGGCGGCCTCGGCCAGCGCGGCCGCCTCGGCGGGCGTGAACGGCGGCGTGAGCCGCGTCTTGACGCGTCCGGAGCGTGGCTCCTTGGCGATGACGAGGAGCGTGGTCATCGGTGGCTACCCTCCCGTGCCGAAGCGGGCTCGGCCAGCACACGGCGCATGTCCCGTACCGCCTGCCAGGTGCCACGCCAGGTTCCGGTCACCTTGGACGCGCCGGTGCGGGGCAGATACGGCACGTCGTGCTCGGCGACGCGCCAGCCGGCGTCGGCGGCGCGCACGACCATCTGGAGCGGATAGCCGCTGCGCCGGTCGGTGAGTTCCAGGGTGAGCAGTGCCTCACGCCGGGCTGCCCGCAGCGGGCCCAAATCGTGCAGCCGCAGTCCGGTGCGCCGACGCAGCAGCACCGCCAGGGCGAGGTTGCCCGCACGCGCGTGCGCGGGCCAGGCCCTCCTGCCACGCGGCCTGCGCCGGCCCAGGACCAGGTCGGTCTCGCCGGCCCGCACCTCGCGCACGAACGGGACGAGGAGGGACGGGTCGAGCGAGGCGTCGCAGTCGCAGAAGCACACGACGTCGGCGGTCGCGGCGGTGAGTCCCGCGTGGCAGGCGGCGCCGAAGCCGCGGCGCGGTTCGTGGACCACGGTCGCGCCGAGCGCGCGGGCGACGTCCGCCGAGCCGTCGGTGGAGCCGTTGTCCACGACGAGGGCACGCCATCCGGCGGGGATGCGTTCCAGCACCCAGGGAAGGGCCTCGGCCTCGTTCAGACAGGGGAGGACCACGTCGACGGGCGGGGGTGGGGGAGGGGTTGTCACGGGTTCACCCTACGAATGGGAAACGGGCATATCGGGCTTCCGACTGCTTACGGAACACGGACGTCAGGGGAGCGTGGGACCCTGCTCCGCGCCCAGCTCGGCGCGCGCGAACTCCCGCATCCCGTCCGCGAATCCGACGCCGGGCTTCCAGCCCAGCCGGCAGCGGAGCCGGGCGGAGTCGGCGGTGATGTGGCGAACGTCGCCCAGCCGGTACTCGCCGGTCACCACCGGCTCCGGTCCGCCGTACGCGGCTGCCAGAGCCCGCGCCATCTCGCCCACCGTGTGCGGCTCACCGCTGCCGGTGTTGTACGCCGTGAGCGCGCCCGGCTCCGAACTCGCCTCCAGCGCGGCCACGTTGGCCGCCGCCACATCGCGTACGTGGACGAAGTCCCGCCGCTGCCGACCGTCCTCGAACACGCGCGGCGCCTCGCCCCGGGCGAGCGCGGAGCGGAAGAAGGAGGCCACCCCGGCGTAGGGCGTGTCGCGGGGCATCCGGGGCCCGTACACGTTGTGGTACCGCAACGACACCGCCGAGCCTCCCGTGGCCCGCGCCCACGCCGCCGCCAGATGCTCCTGTGCGAGCTTCGTCGTCGCGTACACGTTGCGCGGATCGAGCGGCGCGTCCTCCTCGACCAGGCCGGGCTCCAGAGCGGCACCGCAGTCGGGGCACGGGGGCTCGAAGCGTCCCGCCGCCAGGTCGGCGACCGCTCGCGGTCCGGGCCGCACCGTGCCGTGCCGCGGGCAGCGGTAGCGCCCCTCGCCGTACACCACCATCGATCCCGCCAGCACCAGCCGGCGTACGCCCGTCTGACCCATGGCGGTGAGCAGCACCGCCGTACCGAGGTCGTTGCTGGAGACGTACTCGGGCGCGTCGGCGAAACCCGTGCCCAGCCCGACCATCGCCGCCTGATGGCAGACGGCGTCGATGCCGGGCAGGGCGCGGCGTACGGCATCGAGGTCCCGTACGTCCGAGCGGGGATCCCCGCGTACGTCGTACACGACGGGTTCGTGCCCGGCCGCCGCCAGTGCCTCGACGACATGGGACCCGATGAATCCGGCACCGCCGGTGATCAGTACGCGCATGGCCACACGCTAGGTCGGCACACCGGGCCAGGAGCCGCACCGCGCCCGTCATGTCACCGGTCCGTAAGACGCCGAGGGGCCCGGCGGATCGCCGGGCCCCTCACCGCCGGGTTCGCCCGGCGCCTACGCGCCGCTCTCCCGCAGCATGTCCTCACGCTCGACGATCTTCACGCGCTCGCGGCCCTGCGGCTCGCCCAGCGCCTTCTCGGCGGCGTCCAGCCTGTACCAGCCGTCCCACGTCGTGAAGCGGACGTTCCGCTCGGCCAGGAAGGCGTCGACGGCCTCGGGGGCCGGCGCCGACGGGGTGTGCAGCCGGCTGTGGGCGAAGTCGTCCAGCAGGTTGGCCACCGTCTCGTTGGCGTCGCCCTTCGTGTGGCCGATGAGTCCGACCGGGCCCCGGCGGATCCAGCCGGTGACGTACACCGACTGAAGGTGCGTGCCGCCCTCCTCGATGACGCGGCCGCCCTCGTCGGGGACGGTGCCGGAGTCGAGGTCCCAGGGCAGCTTGGGCAGCTTGTCGGAGAGGTAGCCGACGGCCCGGTAGACCGCCGTGACGTCCCAGTCGGTGACGTTGCCGGTGCCCTTGACGTTGCCGGTGCCGTCCAGCTCGGTGCGCTCGGTGCGCAGGCCCACGACCTTGCCGTCCTCGCCCAGGATCTCGCTGGGGGACTCGAAGAAGTGCAGGAACAGCTTGTGCGGGCGGTCGCCGACGTCGCGGATCGCCCAGTTCTCCAGAGTCTTGGCGACCATGTCGGCCTGCTTGTTGCCGCGCCGGGTCTCGATCGAGCCGTCGTCGTAGTCGATGTCCTCGGGGTCGACGATGACCTCGATGCTGGGCGAGTGGTCGAGTTCGCGCAGCTCCATCGGGCTGAACTTGGCCTGCGCCGGGCCGCGCCGGCCGAAGACGTGGATCTCCTTGGCCCGGTTGGCCCGCAGGCCCTCGTGGACGTTCGGCGGGATCTCCGTCGGCAGCAGCTCCTCCGCGGTCTTGGCGAGGATGCGCGCCACGTCGAGCGCCACGTTGCCGACCCCGAGGACGGCGACCTTCTCCGCCTCCAGCGGCCAGGTGCGCGGCACGTCCGGGTGGCCGTCGTACCAGGACACGAAGTCGGCGGCACCGTACGAGCCGTCGAGCTCGATACCCGGGATCGGCAGCGCGCGGTCGGCCGTGGCGCCGGTGGAGAAGATCACGGCGTCGTAGAACGAGCGCAGGTCGTCCAGGCTGATGTCGGCCGGGTAGTCGACATTGCCGAAGAGCCGTATCTGCGGCTTGTCGAGGACCTGGTGGAGGGCCGTGATGATGCCCTTGATGCGGGGGTGGTCGGGGGCGACGCCGTAACGGATCAGACCGAACGGCGCCGGCATCCGCTCGAAGAGGTCGATGGACACGCCGGGTTCGGCGGCCACGCCGGACTTGAGCAGGGCGTCGGCGGCGTAGATCCCGGCCGGGCCGGCTCCGACGATGGCTACCCGCAGCGGGCGCGTCATGATCAGGTTCCCTTCGAGCGATGATGATGCGACTCGACGGGAAGCCTAAGCTAAGGCATGCCTAACCTGGTACGCGGGTCCGCTCTATGAGCTCATAAGGCCATCTTATGGGAACCATAAGTTGCTCGTGGGGCCCCTGGGCCTGCCGCCCGCCGTCGCTTCGCTACCCCTGCCCGGGGCCGAGCGCGAACCTGCCCGCCGGCCCTGCGCTGCCCATCCGTCGCCGCCGTCCGGCCGCGGGCGAAGCCGCGACGGTGCTGCCCGTCCACCGGAACGCGCTCCGGGCCTCACTCCGCCTGCCCGGCGCCCGGGGCGATCACGACCTTGCCGACGGCGGTGCCGGACTCGGCGTGCCGCAGCGCCGCGGCGGCCTCCCGGAGCGGGTAGACCCGGTCGATCCTGGTCTCGATCGTGCCGGACCGCAGTAGCTCGAAGATCATCGTCAGGTCCTTCCGCAGCTCGGCCCGGTACCGCTCGGGGCGCCGCGCCTTGCCCGCCCACAGATTGAAGAAGCAGGCGCTGCGCCCGTTGGGCAGCGCGTTCCGGACCGCGAGCTTCGCGATCAGCTTCAGGACCGCGACCGTGCCGCTGCCCGCCTGGTC
Organism: Streptomyces sp. NPDC047706; assembly: GCF_043204795.1. NCBI lineage: Bacteria > Bacillati > Actinomycetota > Actinomycetes > Kitasatosporales > Streptomycetaceae > Streptomyces > Streptomyces sp. NPDC047706. The sequence goes on from NZ_JBIDCW010000011.1 coordinate 215,602, forward strand.
GCGGGTCGAGGCGCTGCCGTACGAGACGAGGGTGCCGCCGGGTGCGAGCATCCGCCAGGAGTCGTCGATGCCCTTGCCGCCCACGTGGTCGAAGACCGCCGCGACCCCGCCCGGGGCCAGCTCGCGGACACGGGCGGCGACGTCGCCGCGGTAGTCGACCGGGGTGGCGCCCATGGCGGCGACCGCTTCCTGGTTGCGGGCGGAGGCGGTGCCGATGACGTGGATGCCGCTACTGCGGGCCAGCTGGACCAGCACGCTGCCGACGCCGCCGTTGGCGCCGTGGACGAGGACGGTGTCACCGCTGCGGGTCTTCGCCGTGCGGAACAGCATCCGCCAGGCCGTCGCGCCGTTGGTGACCAGCGTCTCGGCCTCCGCCGCCGTGATCCCCTCGGGGACGGCCACCAGATCCGCCGCGTCGAGGAGGGCGTGGCCGGCCCAGCCGCCGGTCTTGGTGAGGGCGGCGACGCGCTGCCCCACGGCCACGTGGGCGGACTGTCCGGAACCGAGTTCCTCGACGACGCCGACGAGGTCGTAGCCGGGTACGAACGGGAACTTCGGCATGTCGTAGTACTTGCCCCGCCGCATCTGCTGCTCGGCGAAGGTCACGCCGCTGGCCTCGACCCGCACCAGGGCCTGACCCGGGCCCGGCTTCGGCAGCTCCCGGACCCTCAGCTCGAGGCTCTCGGGCTCTCCGGCTGCGGGGAGGACGACTTCGGTGGCCTTCATGACTGAGGCTCCTTCTTCACGGGGTGAGTGGTCAGCGTGTGTGTGGTTAACCACTCACACATGCGGTGCAAGGGGAGGCTGCTGTCGGTCCGGTGGGGGATCGGATGGCCGCCCGGGTCGGTTCGCTCGGGTCAGTAGTGCGCGATGCCCGCCGCGAGCGTGCGCGTCCAGGGCGCGTCGACGGCGGTGGCGTCGATGGAGACGATCAGGTGGCAGAGCATGCCCGTGGCGAAGAACTGCTGGATCTGCTCGGCGCCGCCGCCGGAGGCGCCGCGTACGTACTCGACCGTCCGGGCGTACCCGGCCCTGACGGCGTCCCTGACGGCCGGCTCCGAGATGGCCGCCGCCTGGGCGTGCAGCTGCACCAGCAGCAGGTCGTTGTCGCTGATCAGGCGGGCGTAGGCGTCGCCCATCGACTCCAGTACCGCCTCCGGCGTGCTGCCCTTCGCCTCGGCGGCGCCCCGTTCGAAGGCGGCGCGCACCTGGACGAAGCACTGCTCCACCACGGCGGTGAACAGCGCCTCCTTGTTCGGGAACAGCCGGTAGACGTAGGCCTGCGAGATCCCGGCCGCCTTGGCCACCTCGGTCGTGGTGGTGCCGAAATAGCCGCGCGCCGCGAACGCCCCGATGGCGGTGCGCAGGACGGTCTCCCTGCGCTCCTCGGCGGTGGAGAGCCGGCGCTGTTCTGTCTTCATGTGAGTACTTAACCACTCACACTTCGACCGGTCAAGGGGCGCTGGTCCGGCGGACCAGCACGGGCGTGGGGACGGCAGGCGCGGAGGACGGCACCCTCGCCGCGTGTGCGGTCAGCCTGCCCGCGCGCGGGCCGTCAGCCCGTGACGCAGGCACTCGCTCAGATCGGCCGCGATGCTCCCGTCGGGGTCCAGGCGGGGGTTGAAGATCGTGACGTCCAGGCCGACGGCCCGCTCGTCACCCAGGGCCGTGCTCAGCACGTCCTCCAGCTCCAGCCACGTCAGCCCACCGGGCTGGCGGTAGTCGACGGCGGGCATGACCGCGTCGTCCAGGACGTCGACGTCCAGGTGGACCCAGTAGCCGCCGGGCACGCCGGACAGTCGCTCGACTGCCCGGCGCGCGGCCGTTCCGGCGCCGACGGCGCGTACCCCGTCGAGGTCCAGCGCGTACAGCCCGGGTGGCAGGGGCTGCATGCCGAACTCCGCGGATTCCACGGCGTCCCGGTAACCGAGGACGACCACGTCGCCGTCGCGCACCAGGGGCCCGCGGCCCCCGATGTCGGTGAGCAGCCGGGGGCCACGGCCCGTGACCAGGGCCAGATCCATCGAGGCGGCCTCGCCCGCGGGCTCCGCCTCGGGCTGGTAGAAGTCGGTGTGCCCGTCGAGGAACAGCAGGCCGTGGCGGCCGCGCCGCTTCAGGGCCAGCAGGTTGCCGAGCAGGATGCTGCAGTCGCCGCCGAGCACGACGGGAAAGCGGCCGGAGTCGAGCACGGCGCCGAGCGCGTCGGCGAGCCGGACCGAGTACTGCGCGATGCCGGTGCAGTTGAGGACGCCGGTGCCGGGGTCCCGCGTCGCGTCGTAGGGGGGCGGTTCGACCCGGCCGGCCCGTACCGCGCCCGGGACGTCCAGCAGCCCGGCGGCCAGCAGTGCCGCGGGGAGGTCCTCGACGCCGGACGGCCGCAGCCCCAGGACGGAGGGCGCCTCGATGATCGCCAGTTCCTGCACGGCACAGTCCCTTCGCCGGCGGGCGCCCGCGGGGGACGTCGCCTTCGGCCCCTCGTCGCGGTCCATCACCTTCCGGCCATCGTCGCCCAGAACCGGCCCCGGCGCCCTGTCAGCCGGCCGGGTCCTCGTCGCGCCGGCAGTACAGGAACAGGTGCGGCTCGGGGATCGCGTCCGGATGCGCCGGGGTGAAGACCGTGCGCTCCTGCCGGAGCACCGTCAGTCCCGCGTCGACCGCCGTCGCGGCGAACTCCTCTGCGCCGAAACTCGTCACCCGCACGGGCTGCCCCATGAAGACGGCCTCGACGTCCTCCACGTCCAGCGGCACGGTGGCGAGCACCAGACGGCCGCCGGGCCGCACCGCCCGCGCCAGCCGCCCGACGAGGACGGACTGCTCCGCGCGGGACAGCTGGAGCAGGGAGAAGTACACGCACACCGCGTCGAACGAACGGTCCGGCAGGGACATTTCGCGGATGTCGGCGCACCGGAAGGCGGCGCCCGGCACCTGCCGGGCCGCGAGGTCCACCATCACGGGCGACACATCGACACCGAGGACGTGGTGGCCCGCGTCGGCAAGCATCCGTGCCGTGGGCCGTCCGGTCCCGCTGCCGACGTCCAGCACCCGGCTGCCGGGCTTCAGCTGCCCGAGCAGCCACTCCAGCGACGCCCGGTGCGCCCGCGAACCCGCGAACGCCCTTTCGTACGACTCCCCGATCGCGTCGAACACGGTGGCGGCGTCCGGCCGGTGATCCCCGTCGGTCACGATGCTTCCCCTCTCACGGGTGGTGCCGGGCATCGTTCCACTCACGGGCCGGGGTCACAACGGCGGCGACGGCACGCGGGACGCCCGCGCCTCCGCGTGTGTCGCGGGGCGAACATCCGGCTGACGCCGGGGGGCTCGGGACTCCGGGCTCTGGACTCGGGACTCCGGACTTCGGACTTCGGACTCGGGGCTCGGGGCTCAGGACTGCGGGCTCAGGGCTCGGTGCTCGGGTTCGGCGCGCCGGTGGAAGCGCTCCGGGGGAAAGGCTCCCGGGCAAGGTTCCGGGGGAGGGGCCGGGTAGCGGCGGTTGCGGCCGCCTGGGGCGGCACGGCAGGGTGCGGGCGTGACCACCTTGCTGATCGTGCATCACACGCCCTCGCCCAACTGCCAGGCCCTGCTCGAAGCGGTGATCTCCGGTGCGACGACGCCGGAGATCGAGAACGTCCGGGTCGAGCGCCGCGCGGCGCTGTCCGCGACCGCGTCCGACGTGCTGGCCGCCGACGGCTGTCTGCTGGGCACCCCGGCGAACCTCGGCTACATGTCGGGCGCCCTCAAGCACTTCTTCGACCAGGTCTACTACCCGTGCCTGGACGAGACGCGAGGCCGGCCCTTCGGCTACTACGTGCACGGCGGCAGCGACGTCACGGGCGCGGTGCGCGGCATCGAGTCGGTCACGACGGGGCTGGGCTGGCGGCGCACGGCAGAGGCGGTCACGGTGACCGGCGAGCCGGACCGGGCCGACCTCGAGCGCGCGTGGGAACTGGGGGCGACGGTCGCCGCCGGGCTCATGGCACCGTAGCGGCCGGGGCTGCCCGCAACGGCCGAGCCCCGGCCCAGGCCGCGATCACTCCGCCGTCCGGCCGGCCCCGGCCGTCGGAGGAGGTGCCGGATACCGCTCGGCCAACTGGACCATCAGCAGCAGGAGCAGCGCCGCCAGCGAGGCCATCGACGCACTCACCGCCGTGAGGCCGGCGCTCCAGGGCGGGGCCACCGTGAGGTCCAGCGCCCGTGACAGGCCCGCCGAATGGACGCGGTTCTCCAGCAGCCCGGCCCCCGCCAGCCCGGCGGGCATCAGCATCCCCGTCATCAGCGCCGGAACACTGGCCCGCAGCGCCAGCACGACGGCGAGGACGAGGCACACCCCGGACATACCGAGCGCGAGCGCGTACACGCCGAGCGGCGCGCCGTCCCGGCGCAGCGGGAAGTAGGCCGCACCGCACACGACGAGTGCCGCGGCGGCGAGCCAGCTCGGCCAGAACACCGGCCGCCCGGGCTGAACCGGACGACGGGTACGCCGTAGCCACAGCTGCCGCCGCGGGCGCCGTGGCGCGATCCGCCGAGGGTGGTCCTGCGCCTGAGCCGTCTCCGGGAGTGTCACGGACGGCCGCAGCGCCGCGGCCGCGGCCAGCGCCTCGCGCCGCCGCTCCTGGCCGAGCCGTCCGATCAGTTCCACGAGTTCCTCCACGGGCCGCCCCGTGGCCGCCGCGCGGACCGCCTCCTGCCCGCAGTGCGACGGCAGCGAGGTGTGGTGCAGCAGGGCCATCAGCCGGGACACGTCGTCGAGGGACCGCCTCTCGACCGCCACACGGATCGTCTCGTCCGCGCTGTCCGCGCCGCGCGGCGGGCTGGTCAGCTCGGCGATCAGACGTGCCACGTCCTCGACGGGACGGTCCACCGCGACCGCCCGCAGCACGGCGACGACGGTCTGCGCGTACTCCGGCGACTGCTCCATCAGCGTGACCAGCCGCACGATCTCCTCCAGCGGCCGATCACTGACGGCGGCGTGGACGAGGTCACCGACCGGGTCCAGAGCCGGTGCGGCGGGCGCGGGCTCCCGTAGCGCGGCGTCAGGTGCCGTGGAGGCTTCGGGAGCCGGTTCGTCCAGGGGGCCCGCGGCATCGAGGAGCGCGGTCGTGTCGTGGCCGAGCACCGTGCCGACGACGTACCGCGTGCCGGCGACGGGGGCGGGAGCCGACGGCGGTTCGCCGGGCGGGACGCTGGGGGCCGGGGGCTCCACGACCGGGGCGGAGCGGTGCGGGGCCGCCGCGACGGGGGCGCTGTGGACCGGTGCCTCGGCGACCGGGGGGCTGCAGGCCGGCGGTTCGATGACCGGGGCGGGGCGGGCAGGTGCCGCCGCGACGGGGGCGCTGAGGATCGGTGCCCCGGCGACCGGGGGGCTGCAGGCCGGCGGTTCCATGACCGGCGCGGGGCGGACCGGCGGCTCCGCGACAGGCGCGCTGTACGCCGCCGGCTCGGCCACGGGGGCGACGGCGGAGGGCGGCTCGCCGGCGGCCGCGGGGTCGCCGAAGAGTATGTGGGCGGGGTTCGACTGCTGTGGTGATGAGCGCGTGGTCATCCTGGGCTCCAAGGGAGTCGTGCGGCCGCTCCTGCGCTGCCGAAGCGCGACACGCGATGTCCCTGACCATTACTAGGGGCGCGCCTGACGCCTCGCCACCCGGGTGCTGCGACCGTGTGACGCCCGGCGTCCGCGTGTGGCGGAAGCCACGCCGGCGAGGAGGGCGGGGCCATGTCGTCCTCGGGGCTCACGGGCTACCGTTTCCGCCCGGACCCTTTCCTCGCCCCCTTCCTCGACCCTGTTTCCCGCGTTTCCCGCGTTTCCCGCGATTCCCGCCCACGACGCGAACGTGTCCTTCGCGCCCGGAATTCGGACGGCCCGGCAGTGCTCGCAGACCTCTCCCCGCTCATCGCGGCGACCGCCCAGTGGCTCACGCGCGCCTACCCGGCGTCCGGCGGCGCCCTTGCCGCAGCCCTGTGCGAGGTGCAGGCGCGGCAGGCCGTGACGGTGGCGGCGTGGGTGCGGTATCCGACACCGATGGACGCCGCACTGGTAGGGATGGCGGGGCCCGGAGGCTCCCAGCGGCTCGACTGGATCACCGGCGTCGACGCAGGCGGGGGCGAGGACCCCGACGGCGACGCCTGGCGCACCTGGGTGGACGAGGTCGTGGCGAGCTGGGCCGCGTGCCTGCTGATCGACCCCGAGCTGGCCGGCCTCGCGGTCGCCGCGCTCGCCGAGGGCGGTCGTGCGACCGGTGGGCCGGCGGAGTTCCGCCGCCTGCTCGCGCCCGGCGTGGACGACCGGCAGGCGGCGGCACTGCTGCGCCACCCCGATCTCCTGGCCCCGGTCGCCGAACTGCACCAGGAGCCGCTGCTGGACCGGCTGGGGCCGGGGCGGGCGCTGATCGCCTGAGATCGCGGCCGACGGGGTTCGCCGGCCGGTGAGCCTCGGCGACCTCGCCGGTCCGCGTCAGCTCACGCCCTCTTCCCGCGCCCCGACAGCGCGTCCCGCACCCGGTCCACCAGCCCCGCGCCCGGGGCCAGCAGCTTGTTCAGCGGCGGCGTGTCCGGGGCCGAGGGGTGCGGGCGGGTCGGCGCCGTCTTCTTCGCCTGGCGGACCTTGTCCCCGAGTTCGTCCAGCGCCTGCGGGGGACACGCGGCGCGCAGTGCCGGGAAGAGGTTCTCCTCCTCGTCCGCCAGGTGCGCGCGGATCTCGGTCATCAGCATGCCGATCAGGCGGTCGAACTCGGGGTCGCCCGCGTCGCATCGCTCCAGGTCCTTCATGATCTGCTCGGCCCTGGCGTGGTCCTCGATCTCCTCGCCGGCCATCGCGTCGCCGTTGGGCACGTGCTCGCGTACCGCCGGGTAGAGGTAGGCCTCCTCCGCCACCGAGTGCCGGACCAGTTCCATCGTGACCTGGTCGGCGTACAGCTTGCGGTCCTTCTCTCCCGGCGCGAGCGCCTCGATGCGGCCGAAGAGCTCCTCGACCTCGCGGTGATCGGTCACCAGCTCGTCGATGACGTTTCCGCCATGTCCCATGATCTCTGCCTCCTGCGTCGGCACGGCGGCTCCGGATGAGATCCGCCACCGCGTACGAGTGCCCTGCCCCCAGGGACCGACACGGCCGCCGCGCCTCACACGCGCCGGCCGTACCGCCGCTCGGGACGCCCGGACACGCCGTACCGCGGGGACATGTCGGCGTTGCCGGTGGCGAGGAAGTGCTCCGGGTAGCGGCGGGCGCTGACGCGGGAGACGCCGGTCAGGGCGGCGCACTCGGCGGCGCAGAGCGTGCCGTCGGCGGAACGCAGCGCGCGCTCCACGCCCGGCCCCACGCGGTCCCCGGGCTGGCCGAGCAGCCGCCGCCCCATCTCGTTGACCAGGGTCGGCCGTTGCTGCGGATCCAGGGCGACCACGCTCTCCGCGATCCCGTACGGCATCGCCTCCCGGTGCTCGGCGAGCCCGGCGATCTCCCGCGGCTCCAGGCCGAGGGTCTGCCGCTTGACCCGCCGGGCCAGCAGCAGCGAACCGGCCAGTCCCGGCGCGCCGGCGATGGTGGTGCCTGATCGCCTCGCTGTGCTGCTGCCCGCGCGGGCAGCAGCCGCGCCCGTGCCCTGCAGATCAGCGATGGTGGTGTCACCGGCCTCGTCGACACGCCGTTCTCGGTGACCGTGTACGCGGTGGTCGCCGTCGTGCCGGCGTGGCCGCTGCTCCGGCGGCTGGTACGCCGAACCGCGCCACGGTGCCGTAGAGCGCCGAAGGCCGGGCCGCCGTACGGCCCGGCCCCGGGAAGGACCGGTCAGACCTGTCCGCGCCAGCCGCCGGACTCCGCACCGCGGTGCTCGATGAACTCCTTGAAGCGCTTGAGATCTCCGGTGACCTGCCGCTTCACCACGCCGAGCTTGTCTCCGACGGTCTCGGTCACACCCTCGGGGTCGTAGTCCAGCTGGAGCATGACCTTGGTCGTGCCGTCGTCGATGCGATGGAAGGTCACGACCCCGGCCTGCTGCGCCTCGCCGCCGATCGTGGTCCAGGCGACCCGCTCGTCCGGGATCTGCTCGGTGATCTCCGCGTCGAACTCCCGCCGCACGCCACCGACCTTCGTCACCCAGTGCGTCAGCGTGTCCGTGCGCTGCTCGATCCGCTCGACACCGCCCATGAACTCGGGGAAGGTCTCGAACTGCGTCCACTGGTTGTAGGCGGTACGGACCGGGACGTCGACCTTGATGGATTCCTCTACCTGCGACATGGAAATCTCCCTCGCTCCGTGCTCTCGGGTCTGCGAATGTCGTGGACATGAGGCCGAGTACCAGGCCGGGCGGCCGTCCAATCATGGTGATCGTCAGGTGATGCGATCCTCGGGCGTGTCCACCTTGCGCCGGTCCTGTTCGTCCCAGGCGCGGGTGTCACGCGGCTCGGTGTACGGCTCGGCCTCGGGCGGATGTCCACCGGCGATGGCTCGCTGACGCGCGGTCTCGGCGTCGAACTCCAGGCCGAGCAGGATGGCCAGATTGGTCACCCACAGCCAGATCAGGAAGATGATGACGCCCGCCATGGTGCCGTACGTCTTGTTGTACGAGGCGAAGTTGGCGACGTAGAAGGCGAAGCCCGCGGACGCGGCCATCCAGATCAGCAGCGCCAGAAAACTGCCCGGCGTGATCCAGCGCCATCCCCTGACCTTGGCGTTCGGGCAGGCCCAGTACAAGGTCGCGATCATGAGCGTCACCAGAAGGACCAGGACCGGCCACTTCGCGATCGACCACACCGTCAGCATGGTGTCGCCGAGGCCCAGGGCGTCCCCGGCCCGGCGGGCCAGACCTCCGCTGAAGACCACGATCACCGCGCTGATCACTGCCATCACCATGAGCAGGACGGTCACGCCGACGCGCACCGGCAGGATCTTCCAGATCGGCCGGCCCTCGGGAACGTCGTACACGGCGTTCGAGGTCCGGATGAACGCCGCCACGTAGCCCGACGCCGACCACACGGCCAGCAGCAGGCCGACGACGGCCAGGATCGAGCCGACACCGGCGTTGTCCTGGAGGTTCTGCACGGCCTGGGTGATGATCTCCCGGCCGGCACCGGGAGCGAACTGCTGAAAATTCTCCAGCAGCCGGTCCGTGACCGACTGGCTCGCGACGCCCAGCAGCGACACCAGCACCAGCAGCGCCGGGAAGAGCGACAGCACCATGTAGTACGTCAGGGCCGCCGCCCGGTCCGTGAGCTCGTCGTCCTTGAACTCGCGCACGCTGCCTTTCAGCACGGCCATCCACGACTGCCTGGAGAGCTTGGTGGGTGATTCGGGCGCCGCCCGCTCCACCTCCGGCCGCGGTCCGGCCTCCTCCGGCGCCGGGTTGTCTCCGTCGCGCTGATCCTTGTGACCTGGGAGATGCAGCTTCGCCATGGCCGCCGAGTAACCGGTATCCGCCGGCCTAAGAGTGCCCGGTCACGAAGCCGGCACGGCGCCGGGCGGGACCGGCGGTGCCGTGGCTCTGGTCCGAACCACGACACCTGACGAAACCGGCTCCGCGGCGCCGGTTTCGCCTGCCCTCCAGGTACCCCAGCTCCTGCGGGCCTGAATCGCGCTTGCCGGGCATTGCGCCGACCGGCCCGGGGCTCAGCTCTGGGGGGTGGACCTGGTGCGGATGTTCTGGGCGACGTCGCGCAGCTTGACGTTGTGCGTCTGGGAGATGCGCTTGAGCACCTCGAAGGCGGCTTCCTCGCTCATCTGGTGGCGCTCGCGCAGGATGCCCATGGCCTCACCGATGGCGTGCCGGGTGTCCATGGCGTGTTCGAGCTGGTCGACCGTGCGGGCGCTGGACAGGGCCACCGCCGCGTGCGAGGCGAGCAGCCAGCCGGCCGTCTCCATCTCCGGTGTGAAGGCGCCGGGCCGGCGGGAGTAGAAGTTCAGGGCGCCGAAGTCGTCGTCCTTGGTGTAGAGCAGGAAACCCATCATGCTGCCCACGCCCAGCTCACGGGCGGCGGGCGCGAAGCGCGGCCAGTCCGGCTGCGACTTGCTCATGTCGGTGATCCGGAAGAGCCGCTCGCCGTCGACCCGCCGGGCCGCGTCGAAGCACGGGCCCTCACCCAGTTCGCCCTGCAACCGGTCGGACTCCTCGACCATGTCCCCGTGTGCCGACAGCGTCACGGCACGGCCCTTGCGCAGGGCCAGGACACCGGCCGCGTCGCAGCCCTCGACCAGCCCGACGCCCCGTTCGGCGATGGCGTCGAGCGTCTCCTGCGTGGAACCCTGCGCCAGCAGATGCCGGGCCAGCTCGGCCATCTGTTCGGCGAACGCACGCCAATCCATCCGTGTCCACCGTCCCGCTCGTCGAACCTTCGTGTAAGAAGGAGCCCGAAGGCCGACCGCCGGGACCCGCCCGCCGGACCTGGCCCCGCCCGTCCCGTACGCACCTTCCAGTACGGGCGTAGGCCGGGCACCGGCTCGGCTGCCCTCTTCGCAGCCTACCGCCAGAACACCGCCCTGTACGACTGAGTGATCATGGCCACGGCCGGTCGGCCCGCCCGCCTGCCGGTCGTCGGCTCGCCGCCTCCCGGCCGGCCCGGCGGGCTCTTGGCCTCCGGCGGCCTCAGCGACCGCCCACCGGCCCGTACGACTGCTCCGGCACCGCGCGCCGCCCGGCACCGCCGGCGCTCTCCGGGCCCGGCAGTGTCCGCCAGTCGAGACGCAGGATCGCCAGGTCGTCGGTGTGCCGCTCGGCGTTGAGGCCACGGACCCTGCCGATCAGCTGGTCGAGATGCTTGCCGGGGTCCACCTCCCGCATCCCGTCGAGGATGCGCAGCAGCCCGTCCACCCCGAGCCGGTCCCGGTCGTCGCCCCCGTACCCCTCGATCAGGCCGTCGGTGTACGCGATCAGCGCGCCTTCCGGCGGCAGCGGCAGGGTCGTCGAGGGCCACTGCCCGAGGCCGGGCACGATGCCGAGGGCGATGCCGTGCGGGGCGGACACCACCTGGGCGCCGGCGGGCCCGACGAGCAGGGGTTCGTGGTGGCCCACCAGATGCAGGGTGACCGTGGCCGCGGCCGGGTCGAGGGTGATGAGGGTGCAGGTGGTGAAGAGGTCGCTGCCGGTGCGCTCGGCCGTGTGGATCTGTTCCAGCAGATGCAGCAGCCGACGGCCCCGGTGGCCACCCAGCGTCAGCGCCCGCCAGGCGATCCGCAGGCAGACGCCGAGGGCGGCGGCGTCGGGGCCGTGTCCGCTGACGTCGCCGATGATCGCGTGGATCTGTCCGTCGCCGGTCTGCACGACGTCCAGGAAGTCGCCGCCCAGCAGTGCCTGCTCCCGTCCGGGGAAGTAGCGGCTGGTCGCGGTGACCGAGTCGGTGGACAGGATCGGCGTCGGCAGCAGCCCGCGCTCCAGGCGCGCGTTCTCCTGTGCGCGCAGCCGGCCGACCCGGAGGTCCGCGCTGGCCCGTTCGGCCTGCTTGCGCTGGACGGCGTAGCGGACGGCCCGCTGGAGCAGATCCGGGTCGACCTTGCCCTTGACCAGGTAGTCCTGGGCCCCGGCGGCCAGCGCGTCCACGCCCGCGTGCGACTCCGCGAGGCCGGTGAGCACGATGACCGCCGCGTGCGTGTGCGTCCGCTGGATCGCCTCGACCGTGCCGAGGCCGAGGGCGTCGGGCAGGTGCAGGTCGAGCAGCACGCAGTCGAAGTGCCGTGCGACGAGTGCGGCGCGTGCCTCGGCGAGCGTCCGGCACCGCACGAGGCTGTGCGGGAGCTCGGTGTCGTACAGCAACTCCTCGACCAGCAGGGCGTCACCGTCGTCGTCCTCGACCAGGACGATGCGGTAGGGCGACTCCGGTTCGACGGCGGACTCTGTCACGGGTGGGCCTCTCGCGCGTCGTCCGCCGTGGCGGAACGCTCGACGGGAAGGGTGAACACGACACGGGTACCGCCGGTGTGACCGGGGTCGATCCGGATGGTCCCGCCGTGGAACTCCACGACCTTCTTGCACATGGCCAGCCCGATCCCGGTGCCCGGATAGGCCTCCCGGGTGTGCAGTCGCTGGAAGAGGACGAAGACCTTCTCCTGGAATTCCGGCTCGATACCGATGCCGTTGTCCGTGACGGCGAACTCCCGCAGACCGTCGCCGGTGTCGCGGACGGTGATCCGGACCTCCGGGGAACGGTCGGGCCGGCGGAACTTGATGGAGTTCGACAGCAGGTTCTGCCAGAGCATGCCCAGCTGGGTCGCGTCGCCCACGACCTTCGGCAGCGGATCGTGCGTGATCCGCGCGCCGCTCTCCTCGATCGTCACGCTGAGGTTGTCCAGGGTGCGGGCGACGACGTCGTCCAGGTCGACCTCCGCGTGGTCGTTGAGCACCCGGCCGACCCGGGAGAACGCGAGCAGGTCGTTGATCAGGACCTGCATACGGTTGGCACCGTCGACCGCGAACGCGATGTACTGGTCGGCGCGTTCGTCGAGTTGCCCGCCGTAGCGCCGCTGCAGCAGCTGGGTGAAGCTGGAGACCTTGCGCAGCGGCTCCTGGAGGTCGTGGGAGGCGACGTAGGCGAACTGCTCCAGTTCGGTGTTGGAGCGCTGCAGATCGGCCGCCTGCTCGTCGAGCGTGCGGCGTGAGCGCTCGCTGAACTCCAGCTCCTTCAGCAGGCGCTCGCGCATCGACTCCACGTCGGAGCCCAACTGCCGTAGGTCGGCGGGTCCGGTGACGGTGATGGGCTGCTCGAATCGGCCGCCGGCCACTTCCCGCGCCGTCTGCCCGAGCCGGCCCAGCGGGCCGGTGATGCCGCGCCGCAGCGCCTCGAAGGCGAGCGCGGCGACCAGCAGGATGAGCAGCGCGATCATCGTGAACGTCCAGTTGCGCAGCGTCATGGCCTGGCGCAGGTCGCTGGAGGCGGCCGCGCGCCGGTCGGCCAGGTGCGTCTGCTGCGTGGCCAGTGCTCGGCGCAGGCTGTCGAAGGTGGCCTTGCCCTCCTGGGCGCGTGCCGAGGTCAGTGCCACGGCTCGGTCCGGTGCCGCCGTCGCGATGGGCACGGCGATCCGGCTCTGCCACCGCAGCGTCAGCTCCCGTACGTTCGCCAGTTCCTCCTCGGCGGCCCCGTCGGACTCCAGGAGCGCGTCCAGCTGCCGCAGTGCCTCCTTCTCGTCGGTGACGCCGCGCGTGTAGGGCTCCAGGAAGTCCCGCCGTCCGGACAGGCCGTAGCCGCGCACGCCGGTCTCCTGGTTCACCAGCGCGGCCTCCAGCCGCACCGCGTTGGTCAGGGCCGGGCCCCGGCGGTCCACGATCTGGTCGGTGAGCTGGGAGGTGCGGGTCATCGCCCAGGTGCCCAGAGCGCCGAGCACGGTCAGCACCGTCAGGGTGACGGCGACGCTCACCCGCAGCCAGCGGCGGGTCGTCCATCCGGCTGTGGCCCCGTGGGCGCCGGGCGGCTGCTCGTTCTTCACGGCCTGCTGAGCTCCTTCACCTGTGACAGGGCCACGTCGAGGCCCAGGCGCACCATACCCGGGTACGACAACAGATGTTGTCGTCGCGGGGTGCGGCCCTCTAGGGTAGGGCCATGTCTGCCTCCCACTTCTCTGTGCCCAGAGGTGACGGGGAGATGTCCGATCTCGTCACGCAGGCGGTCGACGAACTCGCCCTTCGCTGTGCGCAGTACGCGTTCCTGCCGCCGGTCGGCCCCGACGAACCGGCACGCCATCATGCCCTCGCCCACCTGTACGTGCTGGTCCAGGTGGAGCGGGCGGCGCAGCAACTGGCGGACCAGGCGGCACGCGCGGCGGCGGCGGCCGGAGCGGGATACCCCGCGATCGGCCGGGCATCCGGTATGAGCCGGCAAGGAGCCCGCCGTCGCTGGCCCGGCCTGATCACCAGCGGCACCCCACGTCACACCCCTTCCGCTTCCCGGAGTTCATAGTCATGTCCGTCCCCGCCCCCACCCGCCCCTACGACGTACTGCTGGTCGAGGACGACATCGCCGACGCGATGCTCATCCAGGACGCCCTGGCCGCACGCGGTGCCCGCAACCTCACCCAGGTCGCCGACGGCATCGAGGCCCTGGAGTACCTGCGCGATCCGGCGAACCAGCGCCCCGACCTGATCGTCCTCGACCTCAACATGCCGCGTATGAACGGCCGGGAGTTCCTGGCGGTGGTCAAGGAGGACCCCGAACTGCGCACCATTCCGGTGGTGGTGCTGACCACGTCCGCGGCGCCCGACGACGTCTCCGGCGCCTACCGCCACCACGCGAACGCCTATGTGACCAAGCCGGTCAACCTGGAGGAGTTCGAGGAGGCGGTCCGCAGCATCGACACGTTCTACCTGGACGTGGCGATGAAGCCGCCGCGGGGCTGACACCGCGCGCCGCGAGGACCGCTTTACCCCGCGGCGCGGAGTCGCGAAGATCCCTTTCGGGCCGGAAAGATCTCCCTGCACGGCTGTGGGAACCTCTGCCGCGCCTCGTTACCCTCCGCCCATGATTTCCACGGTCGTGTGGGGTACGGGCAATGTCGGCCGCGCGGCCGTCCGCGCCGTCGACGCGCACCCGGCGCTGGGTCTGACGGCCGTACTGGTCGCCGATCCGGCCAAGGTCGGCCGCGACGCGGGTGAACTGAGCGGACTGGGCCGCACACTGGGCGTGGCGGCGACGGCGGACGTCGCCGCCGTGCTCGCGGCCGGCCCGCGCGCGGTCGTGTACGCGGCCTCCGGTGACGTACGGCCCGACGAGGCCCTGCGGGACCTCGAACGGGCCGTGCGGGCAGGGGCGGTGGTCGTCACGCCGTCCGTCTACGGCATGTACGACCACCGGGGCGCCCCGCCCGAGATCAGGGACCCGCTGCTGGAGGCCGTCGCGGCCGGCGGTGGATCCCTGTTCGTCTCCGGCGTGGACCGCATCGGGTCCTGGCTGGCGTTCGGCCGGCTCAACCATGTGCTGGGGCTGGACAGCGTCTGTGTCCTGCCCCAGCGTTAGTACTCCAGCCGTAGATCGTGATCTCGATCGTGAGGGGCGCCGAGGAGGCAGCTGGCAGCGTCGATCATCTGGACGAGACCGACCACGCCGTC